>JAIRKN010000183.1 GCA_031260095.1 Tannerella sp.
TCGGCAGAATGAATCTTGATCCCTTCGGAAACCGGCAAACTTTCGACCACGCTCCATCGCATTCCATGTTTTTCGATTTCGGTTTTCACGGCCATGATTTCCGGCACCGGCCAGATCTCTCCGGGATTTATATGATGCAGGGCCGTGACAATCCCTTCAACTCCCATTTGTTGGATGTATGCTAAAGATACGGAATCATTTTCCCCGAACCATCTCCACGTTTTCTCAAGCGCCATATTGAAACAATAAATATTTTATACTCCGCTGAATGAACTGAAACCTCCGTCTACCGGAATAATCGTCCCGGTTATAAAACCGGCATGTTCGGAACAAAGGAAATGAATGATACCGTTGAGTTCGGTAATATCGCCGAAGCGTTTCATGGGTGTGCGGGCCAATACTTTTTTACTTCTTTCCGTGTACGTTCCATCGGGGTTAATCAGTACCGCACGGTTTTGGTTTCCGATAAAGAAGCCCGGCGCCAGAGCGTTTACCCGTATCTTTTCACTGAACTTCAGCGCCATTTCCATTGCAAGCCATTTGGTGAAAATCCCGACTCCGCTTTTAGCCACCGAATAACCGGGTACTCTGGTGATGGCCGAATAGATCGCCATAGAAGCAATGTTTATGATGTTACCTTCTCCTTTTTCCGCCATTGCTTTGCCGAATATAAGGCACGGATATACGGTGCCATTCATGTTCAGATCCGTAACGCGGTTGAAGTCTTCTATTTTCATATCAAAAATAGTCTGATCTTCTGCCAGTGTAGCTCCCGGAAGGTTTCCTCCGGCTACATTGATAAGGATATCAACACTTCCCCATTGGGCGAGAATCCGCTCTTTGGCATTTTCCAGGTCTTCCTTATTCAATACATTACAATTTAATCCCATTACATCTCCATACTCACCCAATTCTTTTATTTTCTTTCCTATTGCTTCGTCCGCAATATCAAGCAGTACCACTTTTACTCCGTTTTCGACCAGACTTTTGGAGATACTCCCTCCAAGAACTCCCGTGCCACCGGTCACAACGGCAACTTTACCTTTTAAATTCAGATCCATAATCCTTATTTGTTTTTATGATAGAACTTATCCGTTCTGTTTTTATTCGCTTTTATACCTTTCAAATTCAGTCGCAATACCTGCCTGTTCCGTATCGCCTTCATGCACCAACACGCGATAACGAAGTTTCACGACTTCTCCTTTTTTCAATTGTGTTTCTTTATCATTCTCCGGCCAGAACATGGGGGTGGGAGATATAAAACCATAGTCGCGCGTAAACCACGGGGAAGGATACCATTTATTTGACGGGTGCTGCATAATAACGATTCCTTCCACACCTGTTTTGCGTGTGCCGTAGCAATCTATCCAGGGGGATGCAATTCCAAAGGTAGCTTTCTCGCCCTCTTTACCTTCCGAATTAATCATAACGCCCCCCTGCTTCACTGTTAAACAGGGATCTATACGGGCGCAGAACAGAGAATGGTTAGTCTTTAGAATCGTTACATCCATCAGCATCTCCATTTCAACGTCAAAATCTATCTGATACATCTTTTCCGTGAGTGCCGAGATCGTAATTTTTCTCCTGTCTATAATGGGTGATGCCGCATTCGGACGTTTCCATATACATTCATCCTCCAGCACTACACGTTCGCCTTTTTCTTCTATAATACGCGCTCCGATCGAAATAATGCGGCCGCGTTCCAGTCCTTCCTGCCAGTAATTTCCGCCATTGACCCTGTCGCAGGCGAAAAATAATGAACTGTGATGCGGATATTCGCCATTCCGCATAGAAGTCACACTGCTACCGGAAACGGGGCCATTTACCGGATAAAAGAACGGATATTTTTCATTATCCGGGAAATGATAACTGGTAAAAAACCGATCTCCTATTGTAATATCAATCCGGTTTCCTGTTTTCGTGGCAGAAACCGTTGTTGTCTGGGCATACAGGCTGAAAAAGCCAAGCGATATAATTATAGTTATTAAGTATCTCATCATTGTTTAATTATTAATTCTGTTTTATTGTCAATTGTCAATTCTGTCATCATTGACTGTCATCAACGATGATAACAGGAGGATATGCAAAGTCATTCCAGAGCATATCGGCTCTTTCTTTTGTCATCTCTCCCTCATAGGATAGTATCCGGTACTTCAACAGGTAATAATTCTCAGGTTTCAGTTCCCAGTCTTTATTTTTTGTAGGCGCAAAATTGATAAAAGCATCCCCTCTGCCTCCGTTTGCACTTTCATCCCATATACGCAGGGGTTCCGGGGCGTTATAATTATCAGGGTGTCCCATAAAAAGCAGACCGGAGCGGCCGGTTTTTGTATCTCCGGTAATATAGATCCAGCGGGCCGTCGAGCCGTCTATTTCCCGGCGCGTTTTACCTTCCGAAGTAAACATTTCACAATTCTCCCTGTTCCACTCTTCTGTCGCCCGGTATCCGAAACCGGCATAGCGATATTCCTTCATCAGTACAGGCAGTGGTGTCGAGGGATAAAGATATGATTCAAAATCCCAAAGAAATCCGCCGGATACATTCCATGCTTTTATTTCCCACCATTCATTCATGATGACCATTTCTTCCTCCGGCGTAAATATCGAATGATCCAAACGGGCCGTATACCCGGTGAAGACGTCGCCATGATAGATATTTTCAATCTCTTTTGCCCTCACTGTTCCCTGTTTTAGAGAGAGATTCCAGAGGTCGTACATTTTTCCGTCATACATGATTCTTGTCCATGGATTCCATATCCCGTAATGGTGATAATGATCTTTCGGCTGTATAGTAGTCAGGATATTCCCGTCCGGCGAGTAGGCCGGGTGAATAAAACCACTTCTCCCGTAGGACGGATCCACGCCTTCGGGAGCTTCTACATGCGTGTAATTATACTGGAGGATGCTTTTGTTATCCTTTTTCAAGATCAGCGCCTTTTTGTTATCCTCCACTCTCATGACAGATTCCCCGGTTTGTTTTCTCCTTATTTTTTTTGCAAAGAAAACCCGTGCAGTGCCGGCATTGGTTTTACCGTCCAGTATCCAGTATAAAACCGGCCTTTTTCCTTTTTCCCTTATAACCTGACATGGGACAAGTCGCTTTTGCTTGCCGGTCATTTCATATAGCTCTACCGACGATGATTCCTTGAGGTCAAGACCGGATACGTCTGCCGAAACCACACAATCCATCCGGTCATACGATCCGGCCTGCACGGTTATTTTTATATTTCCTGCCACATACGTATTTATTGCAAGCGCTATGATTAGCGAAAATAAAAAAGTTCTCATTTCGAATCCTATTAGAAGTTATACGGAGGTCTGTGCGGGCGTGAAATCATAGAATTTGCTTCGTCATCATTTTTGAAGCGTTCCGAGAGGGGATCCCAGTAGAGTCTTCGGTTCAGTTTCATAGCGATATGTTGCAGAAGACAGGCGGTACATGAACGATGAGCTACCTCGGCCGGTGTAATATTTTTCCGGCCGGTGCGGATACTCTCCAGCCAGTTGCCGTGATGATCCGCACTCACATACAGGCGGACCGGATCATGATCGGTCAGAGGCGATAAGATCTTAGGATCGGAAGCCTGCAAAGCGTTTGATTTTGTACTTATCGGTTCATTGGCCGATGCCACATAAGAGCCGCGACTGACAAAAAGCCAGCCGTCTGTTCCCGTAAACAATACGCCATTAGGTTTTTCTTTACTATCCGTAGTTCCGGTTACGACGACGCCATTGTCATAGATCATTTCCGTGTCATATTGTCCATGCACGTCCCACAGGCCACCGGTAGCGAACTCTGCTTTTCCGTACACTTCCACCGGCCCGGAATACTCTTTATCCATGGCCCAGTGTGCAATATCAAAGTGATGTGCTCCCCAGCCTGTAATCATACCTGCGCCGAACTGTTCGCAACGTAGCCATCCCGGGCGGTCGTATCCCTGTTGAGGATGGACCCTGTCTACCGTATAAAACACATAAGGGGTCTGACCTAACCATTTGTCATAATTAAAGTTTTTCGGTACCGGCATCTCTTCCGTGCTACCTCCGGGAGGATCGCCGGGTAGACGAATTTCGATTCTTTTCAGTTC
>JAIRKN010000277.1 GCA_031260095.1 Tannerella sp.
GTTACACGTTTAAATGATGTAACGGTTAAATCTTTGTCTTGTTGTTTCAAATATTGTTCAATTGTTAATTTTGAATCTTTTATAAATTCTTGCTGTAGAAGGGTATTTTCTTTATAAAATTTCTGAAGAGCGCCTTCTGCAATCCGGTCTAACAGGTTTTCCGGTTTTCCCGCCTGACGGGCTTTGTCACGAGCTATTTCCATTTCCGAATCAATCACATGCTGAGATACATCGGCCGGAGTGATGGAAATCGGGTTCATCGCTGCTACCTGCATCGCCACGTCACGTGCTGCCTGACGATTGATTTCTTTGTTGAATGAAACAATCGTAGCCAGTTTATTTCCCGGATGTATGTATGAGATCGTAGAAACGTCTTTTACAAATTCGTAGAAGCCAAGTTCCATTTTTTCTCCCGTTACGCCTATACGGTCGGTAATATGATTTTCAACTGTACGTCCATCACTTAATGACATAGCAAGTAATTCATCTTTTGATGCCGGTTTATTTGCCATAGCAAGGTCCAGAAAACTCTGGGTCATTGCGATGAAATCTGCATTTTTTGCTACGAAGTCCGTTTCGCATTTTACTGCCGTGATAGCTGCAAAATCACCGTTTTCTGCCGCTAAAACACAACCTTCCGATGCTTCGCGGTCCGAACGTTTTGCGGCAACAGCCTGGCCTTTCTTGCGAATTATTTCCATTGCTTTGTCAAAATCACCGCCGGCTTCTTCCAATGCATTTTTGCAATCCATCATTCCGGCTCCACTCATTTTACGCAATTTTGTTATATCTGCTAATGTTACTGCCATAATATTGTTTTTTTATAATTTTATAGTTGATATGAACTGCTATATAATATATGTAGCAGTTCCGGTATTATTATTTGGAGATTTCTTCTTGTGTTTCCTCTGCCTTTACATTTTCGGCAGCAGGTACAGTTTCCCCTGTTTTTTTCGCGCGCGTTTTGCGTTCACGTTTGGGAGCCGCTTCAACTCCTTCTTCACCATCACCTTTGTTGGTACGTTCAGCCTTCCCTTCCTGAATGCCTTCCTGAACAGCTTTGCAGAGCGCACCTAAAATCAATTCAACGGATTTTGTAGCGTCATCGTTTGCCGGAATCACAAAATCAATATTGGAAGGATCCGAATTTGTATCAACCATTCCAAATACCGGAATACTCAGACGGTTTGCTTCGCAGACGGCAATGTGCTCTTTCAGCACATCAACTACGAACAATGCGGCCGGAAGACGGTTCAGATCAGCAATCGAGCCGAGGTTCTTTTCCAGTTTGGCGCGCTGACGCGTGATTTGCAGTTTCTCTCTTTTTGAAAGATTGTCAAATGTACCGTCCGTAGCCATTTTATCAATGGTCGACATCTTTTTTACCGCTTTACGAATCGTGGGAAAGTTTGTTAACATACCCCCCGGCCAACGTTCGATAACATAAGGCATATTAACAGAAACGGCCATATCGGCTACAATCTGTTTGGCTTGTTTTTTAGTCGCAACGAACAGGATCTTGCGTCCTGATTTAGCAAGGTTTTTCATTGCTTCCGCCGCTTCATCTATTTTAGCGGCTGTTTTATATAAATCAATGATATGAATACCATTGCGCTCCATAAAGATGTAGGGAGCCATTGCAGGATTCCATTTACTTTTTAAGTGTCCGAAATGAACGCCCGCTTCTAATAATTGATCAAAATTTACTCTTGACATTGCTTTCTTGTTTTTTTATCGTTTACATTCTTTTTTGTTAAACACCAATCATCCGGTAGTTTACCGACATTCAGACATGCAGAAAAAATCCGGACAATTTAGATACTAAACGCATGTTACCTGTAAGAAACTCACAAATATTAACGTTTACTGAACTGGAATCTCTTACGAGCTTTCGGTCTTCCCGGCTTTTTGCGCTCTACCGCACGCGGATCACGTGTCGTGAAACCTTCTGCTTTCAATGCGGGTTTAGATTCCGGATTGATTTTTATCAATGCGCGTGTAATAGCCAAACGAGCCGCCTCGGACTGACCTTTGAAACCGCCACCGAACAGATTCACTTTGATGTCGTACTGTTCCGCTACATTCAGCGTATTCAATGGTTGCTTTACAACATACTGAAGGATGGATGAAGGGAAATAATTTTCTAATTCACGTTTGTTGATTGTGATCTTGCCACTGCCATCTGTTACATAAACACGCGCTACTGCCGCTTTACGTCGTCCTATTGCATTTACCACTTCCATAATAATTATTTAAGAGAATTTATATCTAATGATTTAGGCTGCTGTGCTTCATGTTTGTGCTCGTTACCTCCATATATATACAGGTTTTTGAGCAATTTAGCACCCAGTTTGTTTTTAGGTAACATACCTTTTACAACTTTACGGAACAGGCGATCTTCACCTTTTTCTTTTAATTTGGCAGGAGTTATTTCTTTTTGTCCTCCCGGATAACCTGAATATGAATAATAAACACGGTCATTCCATTTTTTTCCTGTTAAAACGGCTTTGTCTGCATTGATAATAATCACATTATCACCACAATCAACGTGTGGAGTGAAGTTGGGTTTGTATTTTCCACGCAAAAGTTTCGCTACTTTTGAGCCTATACGTCCAACATGTTGGTCTGTAGCGTCCACTACAACCCACTCTTTGTTTACTGTTGCTTTGTTTGCAGAAATGGTCTTATAACTTAAAGTATCCACTGCTTAAATTTTTTATTTTGTTAATTAATAAATTGTTATGCCGTCTTTAATATGCTTTACACTACGGGCATGTTGATGTAAAACATGAAAAACGGCTCGCAAAGGTACTGTTTTTGTCAGTAAAAACAAAAATATTTTATCTTTTTTATTGAGAAAATGATTTTCAGACATGATTTAATTATTTGCCACCAAGGTCGAAATCAAACCGGAGTACTGGAACGTCAAAGCAGGGAAAATCATTGGTCGAAACGTCAAGGTGCAGGAAGTGAACAACATCCTCGAAAGCATCAAGACAACAATGACCAAAATCTACCGGGACTTGCAGGAAAAGGAAAGCAACACTTCCCTCGAACGGATTAAGAACATCTTTTTCGGGGTTGAAATCAAGAATCAAATGTTGCTGGACTTGTTCAGGCGGTATAACGAGGACATCCACAAGATGATAGGCATCAGCCGGTCAATGGTCTGCTACAACAAGTACGACATCACGTACAGACGACTTGCAAATTTCCTGAAAGAGGAATACCACGTTTCGGACATTTCCCTGCAAAGAGATCAGCCACAAACTAATCACGGACTTTAAGGCATATATGCGCGGTGTTTGCGGATGCAACGCCAATATCACGTATAAATTCATTAAGCGTTTCAAGTCTATTGTGCTGGTAGCGAAGAATAACGGATGGCTTCTGCATGACCCATTCGCCAATTACAGGATTAAATCGCCGAAGGTGGATAGAGGTTACCTGACGCAGGAAGAATTGGAAACAGTCATGCAAAAGGAGTTTTCCGTCAAACGGCTCGGACAAGTGCGGGACATATTCATTTTCGCCTGTTTCACAGGTTTAGCGTATGTAGATGTGAAGAATTTGCATGAAACCAATGTCCGCTTATCTTTTGACGGTAATTTGTGGATAGTGACGAAACGACAAAAAGCAGATGTACAATCCAACATTCCCTTATTGGATGTTCCAAAACAGATTTTAGAAAAATACAAGAGGACGTTGCCCAATGGAATGGTATTACCTGTTCCGAGCAATCAGAAAATGAATACCTATCTGAAGGAAATCGGCGACCTTTGCGGAATCGGTAAGAATTTGACGTTTCACCTTGCCAGACATACTTTCGCTACGACCACGACTTTGGCGAAAGGTGTTCCCATTGAAACGATTTCTAAAATGTTAGGACATACAAATATCAAAGCAACACAAATTTATGCGCGGATTACCGATAACAAAATCAGACACGATATGTCTGTTCTTGCAGGAAAATTAAAGGGAATGGAAATAAAACATACTGTAAACTCATAAAATCAATCATCATGGATTTAGAAGAAATCAAAAGTAAAATTATCACTGTTCAGGGATAGCAGGTTATCCTTGACAGCGATATCGCTGAATTGTACAAGGTTGAAACCAAACGTATCAACGAGGCGGTAAGGAACAATCCGGACAAATTTTCCGAAGGTATATCATTACCCTGATAGACGAAAAAATGCACTTTTTAAGTTCAAAATTTTCGACCTTAAAGAACAGCAGACGCGGACAACATGCAAAGTATAATGCCAAATGTTTTTCTGAAAGAGGATTGTATATGCTTGCCACTATCCTGAAAAGTCCGGTAGCAACGGAAATTACTTTGGGCATCATTGAAACTTTTGCCAAAGTCAGGGAATTATCCCGCACGATTGCCGAACTTCACCGGCACAACGAAGAAGAACAAAAATCCATGCTGCAAAAGAACGGCGAAATTATTTCCGACATTATTTGCAGCGATTTAGAGTCTTCGGAAACAGAAACTACAATTGAACTCAACCTTGCCGTTTCATCTGTAAAACACACCGTTAAACGAGTATCTAAAAAGGAATAGTCATGGAAAAAGGGTATATCAGAATTATTCGGGAAGAAGGCAAAACTCCTTCCGTCGGATTTCTTCTTCGGAGAGATTCTTTTTTGTAAGCATCTTTTATTCGGTTTGAACACTACAAAGGTGCTTACTTTTTTTCTATTTTTCAACTCACTATTTTAAACCGCGCGAAGTATATCAGCCGCAATATAGGCAGAAATCTTTTTTTGTCCTGCGACAGCTTTTGTCTAAGCAAAAGGTAGATAGTGCAGATTCAAGTAGCAAATGCAACAAATAATGAATACGCTCAAAGAACGGGTCTTGATTTCTTCTATAAATTTCCCCGGATATTTTTATTTGTCTGTGTGGAATGTCATAAATTTCATATATCTTTGTAATCTGTTTAATTTAACTTACCTGATTAGTAATATGGCAGATAATTGGAAAACCAGTATTTCAAAAGTGTATTGGAATATAGATGGCACGATCGAAGAGGCAAAACTGTGTCTTGGAGCGGAAGAACCAAGAGAAGTGTCGTGGTTCGATGAATTATTTATAAAAGGGATAGAAGTATTTGAAGATTCCAACGATCATCATTATCCTGTAACAATGCTTTTTAAAGGACCTCCGGGAGATGGGAAAACGACGCTTGCGCTTGAGTTATGCCATCATTTGGCCGAGGGTAAAAAAAAGATTCAATCCACTTATATATCGCTGGAATCTGAAAAGAAACAAATCATTGATAATTTAATCGGATACGGATGGGAATATAATGAAGAGAAATCCCCATTACATGTGCATGGTTTGGAATACACGGTAAAATGGGTAAAGATATTATCACCGAAAAATATAAGCACCTTTACCAATATACTAAATGCCTTTCTTGATATAAGAATGGGTTTATTGGGAAAGTCATTTCCCGAATCAATAAAAAACTTGATTATTGATAGCGAACGTAAAATTTTTCGCTGTAAAATTTGCAAGAAAATGCATAATCATCCCAACTCCGAAATATTGGTAATTGATAGCTTAAATATAATCCCGATAAAATCAAGAACAAATATTTTCCTGGATTTTTTAAAAATAGTCAAAAGTAAAAAGAGTAAAATTAAATTGATAGTATTTATCTTGGACGGCAAATCCGATAATGATTATAATCCGTTTTGGGAATACATGTGCGATACAATTATAGAGTTGAATCATCATTATGAAAATGATTACTTAATTAAAACAATTGAAATTGTCAAGTCCAGGTTTCAAAAGCATATACTGGGTAAGCATCAAGTAAAAATCTATGACAAGCCTGCTTCGCAGGAAAAAGCAAAAATCGTATCAAGAACGCATCCTTGCATAAAAGAAGGAGGCGTATTCATTTTTCCGTCGGTTCATTTTTATTTGTCGAAGTATAGCAAATTTGCACAAAGTGGGAAATTAAAATATGATGATACTCGTCTGGAATCATTCAATGAGTTTTTGAAAATTCAATCGAAGGGAGGTTTTCCCAAGGGAAGATGTACTGCCCTTATAGGTTGCCGCGGCGGACATAAAAGTCATTTGGCATATTTACATATACTTGCCAGATTAACGGGAGAATACGAGGGCAGAACGGATTCCGATGCATCCGAAAATGCAGCTCTCATCATTTCTCTGCGGGATGATGAAACGATGATAACTTCGACGCTTGACGGGATCTTGAATAATGAGATTAAATCAGATGAATGGAAGAAGACCGGCAGTCTTATTGATGAGAACCGGCTGGAAATACTTTACTATCCTCCCGGATACATTTCTCCGGAAGAATTTATACATCGAATTTTTGTAAGTATTCACAAACTGAAAAAGCAGTGTAAGAACGTTACAGTGCTCTTTAACAGTCTAGACCAGTTAGCGGCGCGATTTCCTCTTTGTGCCAAATTTGATATTTTCATACCAAGTATTGTTCAGATTTTAATCGGTGAAGCAATTACAAGCATCTTCGTCGCGGTGGACGAAAAAGACCAGCCCGTAGAACAGTATGGATTACTTCCTATGGCGGATCTGATATTGTCATTTCACAAATATAAAATCAGTGAATCCGATTATTGCAAAATTATGAAAGTTGAAACAAACGCTGAAACGAAAGTTGAAACTATCGCAAAAACGGATGCAGAAGAAACAAGGGATGAAATCGTTATAACGGTAGAGCGATTTGCCGGAGGAAAAAAAGCCGGCGCTAAAGGATTGTTAGAACTAACAAATGAACCGAGTGAACAACAAAAATCAGCAAATGAAAAAAATGAAATGCGGCCATATCTTAGGTTCACCAAATTACCTCAAACCATGTATCTTGACAAAGATAAAAGAACGGATTAAGGTAGACCTCCCCCGCATCTATTGTGAAAATTGGCTAAAATTATACGCTTAGACAGACGGACAAGTGTTTAACAATCAGAATGACAGTGATTCCGGACTCCCCAAAATGATGGAGAGATAGCAGGCGCTTACCGGTGGTTTGCGATGCTTTTTTCTGCCTTACGGAAATTTTCAGTAAGTTCAATAAAATCTTGCTTTAGTTTTGTATTTCGCTCACATTGTACTACCTTTGCCGAAGTATATTGTGAAATGAAAAAATATACGTACATAGCAATTATTCTCATTTTGAGCCTATTGGAAATACAGGCGCAAAAGAGTTTTACGGTTGTAATTGATCCCGGACACGGGGGTAAAGATCCCGGATGTGTAGGCTCCATATCGAAAGAAAAAGCGATAAACCTTTCTGTTGCCCTGAAACTTGGCTCTTTAATTGAGCAAAACCATCCGGATGTTCAGGTCATTTATACCCGCCGGACCGACGTTTTTATCCCGTTGGATGAACGGGCTAATATTGCAAACAAATATAAAGCCGACTTATTTATCTCTATACATACTAACTCCGTGAGAAGAGGAAGCGCTTCAGGAACCGAAACTTATACGCTGGGGTTGTCAAATTCGGACGAGAACCTGGATGTAGCAATGCGTGAAAACTCCGTCATATTAATGGAAGATGACTACGTTCAGAAATATGAAGGATTTGATCCCCAATCGACGGAATCGTATATCATCTTTGAGTTTATTCAAAGCAAATACATGGAACAAAGCGTATCATTAGCGGCCGAAATACAAAAATCATTCGTAAAATCGAAACGTGGTAACCGTGGAGTCCGTCAGGGCAGATTACTTGTACTGCGGAAAACCAGTATGCCAAGCGTACTTGTCGAATTAGGTTTTATATCAAATCGTACCGAAGAACGTTATCTGGCTTCCAATGAAGGACAAAAAACATTGGCTCAATCTATATACAGGGCTTTTGATAGTTATAAGAAAGACTATGTCCGTAAATCGGGAAATATGGCAGGTAAGCCGGTTGTCACCTCCCCCCGGACAATAACCGCAGAAAATATCCCACCCCATAAAGAAGAGATAACGGACACATCATCTCCCGCAACAACAAGGAACACAAATGACATCATTTATAAGGTACAAATCCTGACGTCCGATAAAAAGTTATCGGTGAAAGACAAACGTTTCAAAGGATATAACGACATTTCTTTTTATATAAATCAAGGTGTTTATAAATACACATACGGCTCCACATCCGATTACAAGAAAATTGTCAGTATGCAGAAAAAGGCTGCGAAAGATTTTAAAGGAGCTTTCATTATAAAAATGAAAGACGGAAATAGAATTTACAACTAAAACAAGTTCACAATGAAAAAGTTTTCAAAAGAGATTAGAATAGGTATCGTAACTATCTTGAGTTTAGTATTACTATATATAGGCGTTAACTATCTGAAAGGGATCAACCTGTTCAAGCCGGCGAATTATTATTATGTATCATGTACCAATGTAAAAGATATCACCATATCAAGCCCTGTATTTGTAGAAGGATTTAGAATAGGGCTGGTACGAGATATTGAATATGATTACTCTTCCATTGGTAAGATTACACTGGAAATAAGCCTTGACAAAGGTATGAAAATAAATAAGGGCAGTTATGTATCCATAGAATCAACTTTGTTGAGTGGAGCTGAACTTCATTTAAAACTCAACAAGTATGTTAGTGAGTATTACAAACCGGGCGATGTACTGGAAGGACGTATAAAAGGCGGTATGCTGACTTCCGTAGAAGATCAATTATTGCCTCAGGTTGTGGATATCATGCCTAAAATCGACTCGATCCTCACCGGTCTACAAACCCTCATTAATCATCCTGCACTAACCCAATCACTAAACAATCTGGAAAGTACGACAAAACAATTAAAAATATCGTCCGACCATTTAAATCTATTGTTGAGTAAGGAGGTGCCTGATATTGCATCCAACCTGAAGACAACTTCATCGAATTTGTCAGGATTCAGTGAAAACCTTAACAAACTGGATTTACAGCAAAGCATTAATAGCCTGAACGCAACATTGGATCATATAAACGCAATGTCAATGAAATTAAATTCCAGAAACAATTCTCTGGGATTATTGCTTAATGATACATTATTATATAGAAATCTTAATCTTACACTGGACAATGCTTCGGGATTACTGTTGGATTTAAAGCAGAACCCCAAACGATACGTCAGACTTTCACTATTTTAGAATCAAATTGCTACTTCTTATACAAAAAAAAATCTTTCTGGCAATAGTTCTTTTAAATTTAGACTGCTTCTAAATAATAAAAAAAAATCCGATTTTGAGAAAAACGTAAGCATTTGATTATGATATATTCTATAAGATGATCTACATTTATTACCAATTTTAGTGATAAAAAGTAATGTATTCAAACCATTCATTCATAAAAGAATTTACGGAAAACAAATATACATATAAAGATAAACATCAATATATTACACATAATTATCTGAAAGAAAAAGGGATATTGAATTCATAAAATTCCCAAACAAAAAAGCAGTTTTTTTTTATAAATAAATTTCTAACCTTTGCACTACAAAAAATAAAGTGAAAAGAGTAAACTTGATATTTATACTAAAATGCGTATGCAAAAAGATTCTAAACAATTGTGGGAAGACTGCTTGACAGTCATTAAGGATATCGTTCCTCAGGCCGCTTTTGAAGCATGGTTTAAACCGATTATTCCTTTATCTTATGAAGAGCATAAGTTCACCATTCAGGTACCCAGTCAGTTTTTTTACGAGTATCTGGAGGAAAAGTATGTGAATGTACTGAAGATGACATTAAATCGTGTGTTCGGGGAAAGAACAATACTTAAATACCGTGTGATGGTAAGCGGACAAACAAAAGTACCCAACGGCCACAGCATCATTTATCCCGGCAAAGAATCAAAGATCATGCCTCCGCATACGTCCAATAAAGCCGACGCAACAAAAGCGCCAGGCCCCTTTAAAGTAGCGTCACAGGATATCGACTCCCAACTAAATCCACACTATAACTTTGAAAACTTTTTCGAAGGTGAAAGCAACAAACTGGTACGCACCGTATCCGAGAAAATAGCGTTGGAGCCGGGAAAAACAGCGTTTAATCCATTGTTCATATTTGGTTCATCAGGTGTTGGGAAAACGCATATTTGCCATGCCATAGGAGTAAAAATCCGTGAACTGTATCCGGAAAAGCGAATCATCTATGTATCCGCCAATTTATTTCGTCTTCAATATACGGATGCCGTACGTAAAAATGTGTCAAATGATTTCATCGGTTATTACCAAAGTATAGACGTACTTATATTAGACGACGTACACGAGTTGATCGGCTTACCCAAAACACAGGAAATATTTTTCCAGATATTCAACAACCTGCATCAGCTAAGAAAACAGTTGGTTCTTACATGCGACCGTGCGCCTGTCGATCTGCAGGGTATGGAAGAACGGCTTACCTCCCGTCTGAAATGGGGAATGACAGCCCAGATAAAACGCCCGGATCTTGAATTACGAAAAAGAATCCTCCGTAATAAAATCAATCATGAAGGATTGGAAATCCGGGAAGATGTTTTTGAATTTATATCAGAAAACGTGACAGAAAATGTGCGCGACCTCGAAGGGATATTGGTATCCCTGATCGCAAATTCGGTTATAACAAATAAAGAAATAGATCTTACACTTACCAAACAAGTGATAAGTCAGACTGTCCGTTTGGAAAAAAAACAACTTACTATCAAAAAAATACAGGAGATCGTCTGCCGTTATTTTAACTTAGACGAAGCACTTATACTAACCAAATCACGAAAACGTGAAATTGTTCAGCCACGTCAGATCACAATGTTCCTGGCAAAAAAATATACGGAATCATCATTTGCCCATATCGGCAAAGTGGTGGGTGGAAAAGATCATGCAACAGTTCTTCACTCATGTAAGATGGTAAAGGAGCAGATTGAAATCAGTAAATCATTCCGATTGACTATGGAAGCCATTGAAAGATGCCTTAAACAATGAGCAATCCCTTCGGAGATACAAAACTTTTTACCATTATAGTCCCTTCCGTTTTGCTTCGTCCCAGATGACGTTCATTTCGGCAAGGGACATCTCTTTTAACGAACGCCCTTTTCCCATCGTCTGAGATTCCAGATATCCAAAACGACGTATAAACTTTTGATTGGCGCGTTCGAGCGCATTGTCCGGGTTAATGCCGTAAAGACGGGCCGCATTGATCATACTGAAAATAAAATCACCAAACTCCGCCTCTTTTTTATCATCATCCAGATGGTTCACTTCATAACGAAGCTCCGCCAACTCTTCTTCGACTTTATCCCATACCTGCTCACGTTTCTCCCAGTCAAACCCGACATTACGCGCTTTTTCCTGAATACGTTGCGCTTTCACAATAGACGGAAGCGTAGCCGGCACCCCTTCCAGCACGGTCTTATTCCCACCTTTCTCCTTTAATTTAAGCTGTTCCCAGTTTTGCTCCACTTTTTTAGACGTATCGGCATTGACATCCCCGAAAACATGCGGATGCCGGAAGATTAATTTCTCATACAAAGCGTCACATACATCCTTTATATCAAAAGATTTTTTTTCAGAGCCGATCTTTGCATAAAAAATAATATGAAGCAGCAGATCTCCCAGTTCCTTTTTGATATCCGCCTGATCTTTCCGCATAAGAGCGTCGCTCAATTCATAGGTTTCTTCTATTGTGTTTGTACGAAGGCTCTCATTTGTCTGCTTTCTGTCCCACGGACATTTCTCACGAAGCTCATCCAAAACATCCAGCAATCGTCCGAAAGCTTCCATCTGTTCGTTCCTTGTATTCATTGCTCTGTTTTTAAGCGATATTGTTTCTTACCATTTTCAAGAAAATCAATGTATTTAGATATATTTTCATCATACGCATAAGAAGGCGATAATGGCAGGCCTTCATTATCAAGAATGATATAATAAGGCTGCGCATTCGCACCGAACTTACTGCGTTGCAGATAACTCCATTTATCACCGATCGTCTTCAAGACACGCTTCTTTTCGTTTTCTTTTATTTCAACCGAATTAGGAAGCTTCGCCTTATCATCCACCATCAATGTGATCAGTACAAAATCCTTTTCAATAAGTTGTTTCACTCGCGGATCGGTCCATACCGCCGTTTCCATCTTACGGCAATTTACACAACCGTAACCGGAGAAATCAATTAATACCGGCTTTTGTTTTTTAGCGGCCTCTTCCATTCCTGTTTCATAATCGTCAAACCGGGCATGTACTTCCTCATCATATAAGTTGAAATCCTGTGTATACAAAGGAGGTGCAAAAGCGCTTATTGCTTTTAACGGCGCTCCCCAGAGACCGGGTACCATATAAATCGCGAAAGCAAAAGAGATGATCGACATAAACAAACGGGATACGGAGACATTCTTCCATTCCGAATCATGCTTAAAACGAATTTTTCCTAACAAATAAAATCCTGACAATGCAAATATAACAATCCAGAGAACGAGAAACACTTCCCTGTCCAGAATACCCCATCCATAAGCCAAATCTGCCACAGATAAAAATTTAAGAGCCAGAGCCAGCTCCAGAAAACCAAGCACGACTTTTACGGAGTTCAGCCACCCGCCCGACTTCGGCATATTTTGAAGCATATTCGGAAAAACGGCAAACAAGGCAAAAGGTATAGCAAGCGCCAAGGCAAACCCAAACATTCCGATAGCCGGCCCGATTGCGTTCCCCTGCGAAGCCGCCTCGACAAGTAAAGTCCCGATAATCGGCCCCGTGCATGAAAAAGAAACAAGCACGAGTGTAAATGCCATAAAGAAAATACTCAATAATCCGGTAGTCGAATCGGCCTTACGATCTATTTTAGTGGTCCATGATGACGGCAGAACAAGTTCAAAGGCTCCGAAAAACGATATGGCAAAAATAACTAATAAGAGGAAAAACAGAATATTGAAAATAGCATTAGTTGATAAACTATTGAGTGCGCTCGCGCCGAAAATACCCGTAATAAGCAGCCCCATAGCCAGATAAATGACGATAATCGAAAAGCCGTAAAGCACGGCCTCACGGATCGCTTTTCTCCGGCTTTTAGAGCGTTTCAGGAAGAAACTGACCGTCATCGGTATTACCGGCCATACACAAGGGGTCAGCAATGCCAGCAAACCACCTAAAAAACCGGCTATAAAGATATAAATAAAAGTATTATCCGTAGCCGAAGAGCTTTCATCCCCCAATGCCTTTAGTTCTTCTATTACAGGGGCCCACCATGAAGCCTCTTTATCCTCATTCACACGATCCGGTTTTTGAGCGGTTTTCTTTCCCGTCCCTTCGGAAAGCAACTCCGAAAGAACATTGGCCGTCCTTCTTTCAGCAGACCCCGTTGATCCCGGAACATTCTCCGTGATAAGCTCCTGCTCTTCGGATAAAGAATCCACTTCTTCCGCAACCAAAGCATCCGCCTCAGGAATCTGCTTTATATGTTTCTTATCAAACGAAAAAGGCACACGCTCCGGGGGAAGGCATTTTTCATCATTACACACCATGTATTCGACTTCGCCTGACAGTCTGAATTTTTTAAAATCAGTTATTTTGATTTTCCGGGTGAAAGATACGGTATGCTCAAACCAACGAATATTCATGTCAAATTGATTGTCAAAAACTTCTGTTGGCGAAACAGATGCAACAACCTTACCGATGAGTTCCGCACCCTGCAAAATCTCAAAAGAGATGGATGTTGACACAGGGCCGCCTTCCGGCAGATTCATATCGTACATGTGCCATCCGTCCTCAATATTCGCTTTAAAAACAATTTCTTTTTCTGCCGAAGGAAGATCTTTCAATTCAAAAGACCATTTAACGGGATCATAGATTTGAGCATGTCCGTTTAAAAATAAAAAGGACATGCACAACGAAAAAAATATTTTCTTCATATTAAAACGTCACACTAAAACCTGCCATCGCATTAAACGGTTGCAACGGATAACCATAATACAGTTCATGCTTCTGAAACAATAAATTATTAAGTTGTGCATACACGCCAAACAGATCATTAAACTTCCAGGATGCCCGGAGGCGTAAATCATTTATCATATTCATCTTCACATTTTCCTTATTCAGATAAGCATATATACCTGACGCCATACTATAATCAATGCTGAGAGTTAGCGGTTTGACCGGACGAACATTTAAGCCCGCATCAAGAGTGAATGCCGGCCTGCCGTACGCTTCCATATCACCCTCTTTATCTAATCCAGCAGCGCCATAAACATTTTTCCAGGTATCCAGATATTTCAGGTTATAATGATTATACACTCCTTTCAGGTAAAAATCAACAATATGCTGATGATCATATTTCAAAGTAGCGCCTATCTGCAAACGTTGCGAGGTTGGTTGAAAGGCCATGCTCACATTATTAAAACCTTTATCTATCCAACCATAAGACGAAGGATTGTAAAAAATATCCGATTCAGTATATTTATATCCTGCAAATAGATCAAACCACAGGCTTGCAGCAGCGCTACTGCGTACTCCAAGTTTCAGATCCGCCCACGTCCTTGATACATCCGGTGTAAATACCGGATTGATATAACGGTTAAAACGTGACAATTCATACATCGTATTCGACTCTATCCCGCCGCCAAGATTTACGTAAAACAAACTCCAGTTTGCGATCGGGACGTCCAGTTTTACATTAGGAGATACAAACACATCCGTTTTATCCTGAGAAACGATCATCAGATTCAGTCCGAGTAATAATCTCAGTTTTTCATTTTCCTGACGATAATAAGGACTAAGCGTAACCTCATAACGATTATTAAAAGCCGTACTGTCGATTTTCACCTCATTGTTTTCCGGCTCTGTATAAGTCAGCATATTCATTTTAAGGTCAATTCCAAAAGACCGGCCATTATTAACCGGAGAACTCAGTCCCAGATCCAAGCCGATATTATTTTCCGTCATACCGTCATAGAGTTCACTCAATGAATATTTCTGATTAAAATTTTTATAATTAACGCCGACATGATATCCCAGGGAAGATTCCCTGTTGGACGCGACGCCTGCATATACATTGATATACCGGTCTCCCTGATTGGTTGTGGAATCATTCTCTGCGACAGTCGCACCGGTATACGCATTAGTCGGCATACCATAATAGTTAAACGCCGAATAACCAAAACTTCCTCCTAAAGACAGGGTGGCCGCATCAAAACGATGTTTAAAATCAAGCCCGCCCAAATTATCATTCAGCTTCGCCTTACGTTTCCCGATGCTATCCACCGAAAATTTAACATTCCCGTTTGTGGAACGATGTGAAAAATACACTCCCAGCTTATCACGATCGGTATTCAGTAGATGATAACCGAAGTCGCCATTAAAATTCATCCCCATTCCTCCGGCAAAATGCAGATAACCATTCCGGTTACTATGCGCCACATCTGTCATTAGCGTACCGGCGGGTAATGTATTTATTTCCTTATCGGGCAATGTCGGCGCCGCATAATCCGAATATACAATAGGACGTTTTAATATGTTTATCTCGCGGACGACAGGAAGTGTATTTACCTTTGCCGCATCCTGTATGATCGGATCATACTCACGTTCCAAAGTCATCTCACGATTGAGGTTTTGTTGCCTGTCCACTCTTTCCTTATCCGCTTCTTCTTTCTCTTTCTCCGGCTCCTGCGCCAAACCTGACAGGCTTGCGCCCGACAAAAGAACCGTAATCATCAACACTTGTATCTTACGCATTGCCATGACTTATTTATTTTTTTAATTTTTGCAATCTGTTTTCTATCATACGGTCTATATCTTCACTTCCGCTATAATTCCTCTTAAGTGAAGAAAGATACTGACGTGCCTGAAAATCATCTCCCTTTTCTATATAAATATCCGAAAGAAGGATAAAACCACGCGCCAACCAATATTGATGGGATGTGCCTTTTTCAATAAAATCAAGCAACTCTTTTTCAGCGCGTTTCACATCTTTATTGTCATAATAAATCTGTGCCAGCCGGTATTTTGCCTCCGCGCCATGTTCGGTACGTGTATCCTTACTCAGTGCGGACAAGTCATCGGTAGCTTTACTTGTATTGCCCAACTTAAGGTATGATTTGGCGCGCAAATACCGCGCTTCCGATTCTATTTCGGGCGAAAGATTCGTTTCTTTCAACAATTCATTGGCTGCTTCCAGCGCCTCCGCCTCATTGTCTGTATATTGAGCGCACCGCATAATACCAAGCTTGGCGGCTTCACGGTTTTCACGGGACTCAGCTACCTTCTGTAATTCACGGAATGTCTGGATAGCTGTCGTATAATCTTTTTCAAGATATTCAATTTCCGACTTACGTGCCAACGATTCTTCCCGGAATTTCGTATCGCCACTTCCCAGAACAAGAGTAAACAATTTTTTCGCTTCCGTATACTCTTTTTTATCAAAAGCTATTTTTGCCAGGTAATAATTTGCATTTGAACTGAATGCGCCGCCCGGATAGGATCTCAGGTAATTGGCCATACTCCTTTGCGCACCGTCAAAATCACCACGGGTAAATAATTTTTCCGCAGCAAGATAAGTCAGTGAATCCTGCTCGCTTATTTCTATATGTATATGTCCTCCGAGGGAATTAACATACGAAGCGTATGAACTAATATCGTTCATATCAATATATACGGACTTAAGATCCTGAACCGCAACTTTTGCCTCCTCACTTCCGGGATATTCGTTAATCACGCGCTTATAAGCTTCCACGGAATGTTCCAGTTGATTATCATTATAGTATAATAATCCAAGCTGTACGCCGGCCTTCGGAGCAAGACTACTTTGCGGATATTTGTCTATTAATGTCTTGAAAGAGGCCGCCCCTTCACGGTATTTTTCAAGCAACACATACGTACGTCCACGTTCAAAAAGAGCGTCATCTACATATTGCGAGGCCGGAAATTCATTAATCACCTGATCCATCATACGTATTTTCTCGTTATAATCACGTTGAAGCCCCAATACAAATCCTTTTTGGTACAGCGCATAATCAGCCGAAGATGGTTGAAGCGCCACTGCCCGTGAATAATTCGTTTCGGCCTCGGCAAACCGGCGGTTATAAAACAAACAGTCGCCAATACGGTTAAATGCATCTGCATACGATTTGGCGTCCTGTTTCCGTTCAAGCGTCACATAGCGACGGAAAGAAACAAGCGCCTGTTCAAAATCCTGACGTTTGAAGTAACAATAACCCAGATTATAATAGACATAGGAATGAGTATCTGAGGAAGTGTCATACTTCAACAGGCTCTGATAGTTATTAAAATCCGATATGGCATTTGAATATCTTTCGAGGCGGTAATATGATTCTCCACGCCAGAAATAAGCATTGGCGCGAGCCTCATTATCATAATTTCCAAGTTCTATTGCCTGATTAAAATAATCAATCGCTTTCTCTATTTTAACATTCAGAAAAGCCTGATTTCCCAACTGGAACAGTATATTCTGTTTAGCTTCCATTATTTTTGTACTCGGCCGGCGAATCTTATTTATGGATTCTAACGCCGCATCATAATTTCTCGACGTAAGATAAACCTCCGCCAAATAATCGTTTACCTTATCGGAATACTGCGATTCCGGAAAATCATTCAGGAATTTCTCAAAGACTTTAACGGATTCTCCAAACCCCGTAAACGATGTTTCATGTATCAACAAGGCATAATTATATAAAGCAGCCTCCCGTATCTTCTCATTGAAATTCAGGGAACCGGCCTGGTCAAAGGCCATACGGGCATTGTTTTTATCATTTAGTTGCAGGTAACTTTGTCCCAGATAAAGGCTTGCATTCTGCGTCAGTTCATCCTCTTCTCCGATCGTCTGCGAAAGCGCATCGACCGCATTCATATAATCCCCCTGATTATACTCGCAGACTCCCAGGAGATAAAGCTCCCCGCGTGCAGGAACTTCCGTCGACGACACATAACGTTTTAACATCGTGATCGCTTTATCTTGATTTCCCAGTTGATAATATGAATTTCCCGCGATCCGGTACAGTTCGGTATTATTTTCACTGTCCGGATGAGTACGCAGCAAACGTTCGGTCAATTTCACGACCTCATCGTGATGATCCTCTATATAATTTATCTGGGCAATATAATAATTTGCCTGCTCGCGGTATTCCGGGTTCCGCTTCAAACGGTTAAATTCCCGCAGCGCATCATCATACTTGCCTGTTGCATAATCAATATAAGCGATATAATAAGTAGCCGCCTGTGAATATTCGGCGCCATATTCGCTCACCGTCACAAAATTCTGACGCGCCTCCGTCAAACTGCCATTCTGCATTTGGGAATAAGCAAGGCGATAATTCAAAACTTCCTGTTGCCCGGTGTTTAAGGCATTGATACGCGCATCTGCCAGCCAGTTCTCCGCACGAGTGTAATCTTCCCGTTCAAAATAACCGCTTCCTATTAACAGGCAAGCCTCATCTCCATGACGGGAATCCGGATACTGTTTCAGATATGATTCCAATATTTCCACCCGATTCTCTTTCCCTTGCTCGAAAGCAATATAGGCAAGCATATAATCGGCTTCCTGTACCAGATCAGTATTTGTTGCGATTTTCTTATAAGCTTCCAGTTTATCGGTACATCCGGCATAATTTTTCAACTCAAAGAAATCCTTCCCTTCTGCAAAAAGCCTGTCCGCCGAATCAAATTGATAAGATCGTTGTCCGTTTGCCGCAATATTTACTGCGACCACACATAACGGAATAATGATTTTCTTAATTGCACTCATATTTTTTTTGATAACTTTTGCAAAGATAATGTAAGCTGCGAGGAATACAAAATAAACTTGTTTATTTTTATTCTCATTACACAGCCTTTTCAACTTTCTTTAAACATAACGGAAGCGTCTATTTTCACGATAGAAATAAAACTTATTCCAAAATAATTAACACAATAGCAAAAAAGGATACCCTTGAAGCGGATATCCTTTTATCATGACAAACATTCGGAAAGTTCAATTATCTTTCACTTCCCAGCCAAGAGCGCTCGCCCCTAAAATGGCAGCGTCACTTTCCTTAAGTTGTGAAACCAAAAGCTTCGTCTTTCCCTGGAATATTTTCAGCAGATGATCTTCCATCGACCGCTTCACCGGATTCAGAATCAGATCGCCGGCTTTCGTAAGCCCTCCGAAAAGAATAATCGCTTCAGGACTGGAGAATGCCACAAAGTTAGATAAAGCTTCTCCAAGAATATTTCCGGTATACTCAAATATCTCCTGTGCCAGCTTATCTCCTTTAACCGCCGCATCATACACGTCTTTGGACGTAATATCTTCAGGATTAAGATCACGTAATGTGCTTTTTTCCGTCCGGTTCATCAGGATCTCACGTGCGGTACGCGCCACTCCCGTTGCCGAAGCGTATGCCTCCAGACACCCATGACGACCGCATCCGCATATACGGCCGTTTTCACGGACCGTCACATGTCCCAGTTCGCCGGCAAATCCATCATGTCCGTATACCAATGTCCCGCCGATAACGATTCCGCTGCCCACACCCGTACCAAGAGTGATTTCGATAAAATCTTTCATACCACGTGCGGCGCCGTAAGTCATTTCACCGATAGCGGCTGCATTGGCATCATTTGTTAATGTGGCAGGTATATGATATGTTTTCTCGCTGATAAGCTGTGCCAAAGGAATTTTTCCCTTCCAGGGTAAATTAGGAGCAAATTCAATACATCCGTTAAAATAGTTACCATTCGGTGCCCCAACGCCGATCCCTTTTATCTGACCCGGCCCGCCGGCTTCTTCGATAATGATCTTAAGCCCTTCGGCCAACGCTGAAACATAATCATTGACATCTTCATAAATACCGGTCTTGATAGATCCGTTATAAAGAATGGTCCCTCTCGCATCAACAACTCCGAATACTGTATTGGTAGCTCCAATATCAATCCCTATAACATAAGGTTTCTCCATTTTTTTGTGTGTGTTAATAATTAAACGATAAATAATTTTTCGAGGAGCAAATATAAGTCTTTTATTAATTCACGACAAACCTTTTCCTCAAAAAATAAAGAGAATTTAATATATCAGAAAAACAGGCTCCGAAAAAAGAAATCCGGAGCCTGTGATAATCATGATAAAAAACTCTTACTTTTTATCTTTAGCATCTTTCTTTGGACATTCGGCTTTCTTCTCGTTACAGCATTTCTTGTCCGCATCCTTTTTTTGGCTGCAAGTTTTGGCGTCCTTGTCTTTCGTACAGCACTGTTCCGTCTTTTTAGATTCTTTCTTATCCTTACCGTCCATCTGTGCACTAACGCTCAATGAAAAACTCATAACAGCCATAAAAGCCATTCCTAAAATTACCTTTTTCATAACTTTCTGTTTTTAATGTTTGTAACAAATAATAATCTATTTATTTTCCGATGTCAAAGGAAAATATTTTTTCCGAAATAAAAAAGAATGTTTTGGAAAAATTATAGATTGCGCCTTGCATTTTCATCTTTTTTATAAATTACGCACCTTTCTCTTCAAAATTTCTCATAC
>JAIRKN010000046.1 GCA_031260095.1 Tannerella sp.
AAAGATATGATTTTAAAGGAGAAAAGTACGGAGCAAACGATCCTCGAAGCGGCGGAATATGAATTTCTGGAAAAAGGATTCGACGCGGCTAAAACTACAAAAATAGCGTCGCTTGCTGGCGTTACACACGCTATGCTGCATTATTATTTTCGTACGAAAGAGAATCTTTTTAATATGATTTTCGAGAAAAAAACAACACTATTGAAAGATTCCCTATTAAATTCGTTTGATAAACAGGATCTGCCTTTTTGTGAGAAGATACGGAATGGTATAGAAGCGCATTTTGACTTTTTAAAGGCGAATCCGACGTTGCCGCGTTTCGTTGTGAATGAGTTAATAAATAAGCCTAAGCGAATGAAGCTATTTGAGAAGAAAATTAAAAAGGTGATAGGGGGCGTTTTGGAGAGGCTTGCCGGCGAGATAGACCGGGAAGTTAAGAAGGGCACCATTAGCGCCGTCGATCCGGTTACTTTGCTGATAGATATAGCATCTATGAATGTATTTGTGTTTGCGGTGTTACCTCTTTTGCGGAATTTTGCCGTGGAGCCTTACGGTGGCGAGGAGGCATTTCTTGAGGCGCGTAAAAAAGAAAATGTGGAAATCATTATGAGGAGATTAAAAAAATGAAACGTTTGATCTGGGCGCTGTTTTTTGTGACATCTTACATACATTCGCAGACGCAATATACGCTGGACGAATGTCAGACGCTTGCACGTGAGAATTATCCGTTGATCAAACGATACGGGTTAATTGATAAAAGTACGGAATATTCCGTTGCGAACGCGTCTAAAGCGTATTTGCCACAGCTCTCGCTTGTCGTGCAGGCTACTTACCAGAATGACGTCGCTATGTTCCCGGAGCAAATGGCCGCGATTTACGAACAGTTGGGTATGGATCTGAAAGGATTGAACAAAGATCAGTATAAGGTAGCGCTGGAAGTGAACCAGATGATCTGGGACGGAGGTGTTACCCGCGCCGGGAAAGATATTTTAATTGCGGAAGGGAATGTTTCCGTTCAATCGGTGGAAGTTGAATTATATGAATTGCGCGAACGTATAAACCAGTTGTATTTTGGGATATTGGTTCTTGACGAACAGTTGCGTCTAAACGAACTGCTCCTGGCGCTTTTGCAAAGTAACTATCATACGGTGGAGGCGTATCTTAAAAACGGTATAGCCCTGCCGGGCGACCTTGACGCAATAAAAGCGGAACGACTTTCCGTTTCGCAGCAACGGACACAGATAGAAAGTGCGGTTGAGGCCTTCCGCCGGATGCTTTCCGTGATGACGGGTAAGGCGATCGGCGATACGGACGTTCTTGATAAACCGGAGGTAATAGCCGATATTGGGCCGTATGGTGCTATTGCATACGGGGCGTCTCTGTCTGCCGCCGATAGAGAGCGCACGGCAACGCATAAAGAGATTCTGTTATCGGATATTGGTAAAGGAATGTCTGCTGCCGGAAATGCTCGTCCCGAACTATGGCTTTTTGATGCGCAGGGTGCCCGGCTTGAAGCGCAGCAACGGGCGGTAAAGGCGTCGACAATGCCGCGTTTGGGCGTTTTTATACAGGGGTATTATGGGAATCCCGGCCTTAACTTATTCAAAGATATGACCGAAGATAAATGGAGTTGGAACTATATTGCCGGATTGCGGTTACAATGGAATTTCGGAGCTTTTTATACGAAAAAAGGGGATATGCAAAAATTATCGATTGCCCGGCAGCAAGTAGATAATCGGAAAGAGGTATTTTTGTATCATAGCGGCCTGCAACAGATTCAACAGCAAAAGGCTATTGCAAAAATGCGGAAAGTAATGGCTGACGATAATGAAATAATAGAATTACGGACGTCCATTCGAACCGCTTCGGAAGCGAAATTTTCGAACGGGACAATTACCGTCGGCGAGTTGCTTCGCGATATAACGGCCGAAAGTCAGGCTTTGCTTAACAAATCGTTGCATGAACTTGAATGGCTGAAAAATATATATGAGTTGAAATATACGATGAATAATTAGCGCTTAACGGTTGTGACGAATAAGAAATAATTAAATATGGTTATGGGCGTAAAAGGATTTAAAACAAAGCAGGCGGGAAAGGAGATCCGCCGGAAAAACGGAATACTTTTCAGAGGACATGGAAATAGATTTGCCGTTTTATGTGTCATTATGTTTTGTGTCGGGATCTGGTTTCCTTCTTGCGGTAAGAAGCAGCATTACTTTGATGCTACGGGGACTTTTGAGGCGACCGAAGTGACGGTTTCGAGCGAAGTTGCAGGACGAATACTTTCATTTGACGTAAGCGAGGGCAGGGAAGTCGCTGCCGGGGAAAGCGTTGGAATTATCGATACGGTTCAGTTATACCTGACGAAGCTGCAACTCATGAAAAACATTTCGTCCGTCAGGAGTAATCGTCCTGACGTCGGCAAACAAATAGCGGCTATCGTAGAACAGATTTCAAAACAAAAAAAAGAACGTACACGTGTGGAGAATTTACTGAAGGCTGACGCGGCAACCCAAAAGCAACTCGATGACGTTCTCTCGGCGATATCCGTACTCGAAAGTCAATTAGCAGCGTTACAGTCATCGCTTCAAAATAACATTTCGAGCGTTGATGCGCAAAGCTCGGCCATAGAAATACAGATCGCGCAGATAGACGATAAGTTGTCGAAATGTGTCATATCTTCACCGATTACAGGCGTTGTGTTAGCGAAATATGCGGAGGCGGGCGAGTTGGCCGTTACTGCTAAACCGTTGTTTAAGGTGGCGGATACGAAGCGTCTTTTTCTGCGCGCTTATCTCACCTTGCCGCAACTTAAAGATGTTGAGCTTGGGCGTCAGGTGAAAGTTTTTGCCGATTTCGGTGGCGATAACCGCCGCGAGTATGAAGGCCGGATATCATGGATCTCTACGAAAAGTGAATTTACGCCGAGAAATATTCAGGCAAAAGACGAGCGGGAAAATCTTGTTTATGCCGTCAAAGTGGCGATTGAAAACGACGGATATGTGAAGATTGGAATGTATGGGGAACTGGTTTTTTAAAACATCCGCCAGGGGGTATGTGTGAAATAGTATTTTTAATTGAAATTTATTGGCGATGCTTGCGGTTTCAGCTCGGAATATAAAAAAGAACTATGGTAAGACGGAAGCTCTGAGAGGGTTGTCGTTTGAGGTGAAAAGAGGGGAATTGTTTGGTATTATCGGTCCTGACGGGGCAGGTAAAACGACATTATTCCGTATCCTTGCGACGTTGCTGACTGCCGACGAAGGCGTCGCTTATGTCGAGGGTTTTGACGTTTTGCCTGATTATAAGGCCATCCGACAACTTGTAGGGTATATGCCGGGTCGGTTTTCGTTATATCATGATTTGACGGTCGAAGAAAATTTATCCTTTTTCGCCGCCGTCTATGGAACGACAATAAAGGCAAATTATGTGTTTATCCGTGATATTTACCGGCAATTAGAGCCTTTTAAAAACCGCCGTGCAGGGAAATTGTCCGGTGGGATGAAGCAAAAACTCGCCTTGTGCTGCGCATTGATACATAAACCCTCGACGCTCTTTCTTGATGAGCCGACAACAGGCGTCGACCCTGTGAGCCGTAAGGAGTTCTGGCAGGCACTCCGCCGTCTGCAGGAACAAAATATTACCATTCTTGTAAGTACGCCTTACATGGATGAGGCGACTCTTTGCGACCGCATTGCATTGATGCGCGAAGGAACGTTTCTTACGATTGATACGCCCGCCGGTATTGTGGAAAAATTCGACGATTCCCTGTATGCTGTCGTTTCGGCAGATATGTCGCGGTTACTCTATGATTTGCGGCGTATGCCGGAAGTGAAAAACTGTTATGCTTTCGGCGATGTCCACCATGTAGCGATGACGCCGGATGCAGATGCATCCGTGTTGGGAAACCGCTTAAAGAAAGAAGGATATGCGGAGGTTGAGATCCGTCCGGTAAAGCCGACTGTCGAAGATTGTTTTATCGCGCTTAACCGTGTCCGATAAATAACCATAGAAGATATATGTATGAATAAGGGAAAGAGTGATTATGTCATAGAAACGTGCGGCCTGACCAAGCGTTTTGGAGATTTTACAGCGGTGAATGCGATTTCTTTCACGGTGTCTGAAGGGGAGATTTTTGGTTTTCTCGGCGCAAACGGTGCGGGGAAAACTACGGCGATGCGTATGCTTTGCGGGTTAAGTAAGCCCACTTCGGGATCTGCTTCGGTTGCAGGATATGACGTCGCCCGTGATCCCGAAAATGTGAAGCGCCATATCGGTTATATGAGCCAACGTTTTTCGTTGTATGAAGATTTGAAAGTGTGGGAGAATATACGTCTTTTCGCCGGTATCTACGGCGTACCGGAAAAAGAGATACCGGACCGGACGGACGCTTTGCTTGACGAGCTTGATTTTATGAATAAACGGGAAACGCTTGTAAAGTCGTTACCGCTTGGCTGGAAACAAAAACTGGCTTTTTCCGTGTCAATATTTCATGAGCCTAAGATTGTTTTCCTGGATGAACCTACCGGAGGGGTAGATCCTGCCGTACGCCGTCAGTTCTGGGAATTGATTTACAGAGCGGCAGACAGGGGTATCACGGTGTTTGTGACGACGCATTACATGGACGAAGCGGAGTATTGTCGCCGTGTGTCCATCATGGTTGATGGTAAAATAGAAGCGATGGATACGCCCGGGAATCTGAAGTCCGGCTTCGGCGCGTCTTCGATGGATGAAGTGTTTTATTTGCTCGCAAGAAAAGCGACGAGAACCGATGGTTGAGATGAGCGATTTGAGTACATACGGGGAGGCTGGATACGGCAAATCGGGACAAAGGGGAGCATCTTGCGGGCATTCCGGACGGAAAGTTGTATTTTCTGCTTTTGTAAAGAAAGAGTTTTTTCATATCTTTCGCGATAAGAGGACGATCCTTATTCTGCTTGGGATGCCGGTTGTCCAGATTATTTTGTTTGGATTCGCCCTTTCTACGGAGATTAAAAATGTAAATGTAGCGGTCTTGGTTCCCGTTCATGATGAAACGACGCGTCAACTTATTGAGCGGGTAGATGCCGGCGAATGTTTTTCCGTGAAAACATGGCTTTCCTCGCCGGATGAAATAGACAAAACGTTCCAGGGAGGTATTGCCGATTTGGTGATCGCTTTCAGTCCTCATTTCGAGAATAACTTATTCGCTGTCGAAGGCTCGCAGATACAACTTATTGCGGATGCCGCCGATGTGAATACGGCCATTGCCGCTACGTCGTATATTTCGAGTATAGTCCAAAGTTTCTTTGCCGAAAAATTTCCGGGGACGGCGGCGCGCGGCATACAGCCCAACGTCCGCATGCTCTATAACCCGCAGATGAAAAGCGCATACACATTTGTGCCGGGGGTGATGGGATTGATAATGATTCTTATCTGTGCAATGATGACGTCCGTTTCCATCGTCAGAGAGAAGGAGAGCGGAACGATGGAGGTATTGCTTGTGTCGCCTGTTCGCCCGATATATATTATCCTGTCCAAGATGGTGCCTTATTTTGTCTTGTCGTGTGTAAGTTTTTCACTGATCCTTATTTTGTCGGTATTTCTGCTCGACATTCCGGTGGAGGGAAGTCTTACCGGGCTTTGCGTTTTGTCATTGCTGTATATCATTGTCTCGTTATCGTTGGGATTGTTGATATCAACCGTCGTAAATACCCAGGTAGCGGCTATGTTAAGTTCGGGAATGGCGCTTATGATGCCGGTAATATTCCTTTCGGGGATGATCTTTCCGGTTGAGAATATGCCGGGGGTTTTACGGTGGATGTCCCATCTTGTTCCTGCGTACTGGTATATTGCCGCTGTTAAGAAACTTATGATCGAAGGACTGTCGGTTTCGTATGTGCTCAAAGAATTTTTCATTCTCCTGGCAATGGCTTTGTTGTTGATAAGAGTAAGTCTTAAGAAATTTAAATACAGATTGGGATGATACTGAAATATTTGTTGGAAAAAGAGTTTAAACAATTCTTCCGCAATCGGTTTTTGCCGCGGCTGACTGTACTCTTTCCGGTAATGGTGATGCTGGTTATACCGTGGATTACGACGATGGATATAAAAAATATTCGCGTGGTCGTGGCCGATTCGGATCGTAGCGCGTACTCGGAACAGCTTGTGCGCGATATCGACGCCTCCTCCTATTTCATCCTTGAAGGTGTTTTCGACAGTTATGACGCTGCATTGATGAAAATAGAATACGGCTTAGCCGATGCGATTGTGGAAATACCTTACGGATTTGAAAAAGACCTGGTGATAAGCGGGACGACTCCCGTGCAGTTATCGATCAATACGGTTAACGGTACGAAGGGCGTTTTGGGTAGCGGTTATCTAAGGAGCGTTATGACGGCTTTTTCACAAAAAATGGCTTCCAAAATATCGGTGCCCCATATTGACCTCATCATACTGAATCGTTATAATCCGTTGCTGGATTATAAAATGTTTATGATTCCTGCGTTGATGATTATATTATTGATTGTCATGTGCGGTTTTCTTCCTACGCTGAATATCGTGAGTGAAAAGGAGCGCGGAACGATTGAGCAGATGAATGTAACGCCGGTGTCGAAGTTTATGTTTATATTCGCCAAACTGATACCATACTGGCTGATAGGGATGGCGATTCTTACGGTTTGTATGGCGTTGGCTTATTTCATTTATGGATTATATCCTAAAGGAAATGTGCTGATCATCTATTTGTTTTCGTTTCTTTTCGTGTTGTCGATGTCAGGATTGGGACTTGTTGTTTCGAACTATTCGAACACCATGCAGCAAGCGATGTTTGTGATGTTTTTCTTTGTGATGATATTTCAATTGATGAGTGGCCTGTTAACGCCTATCCGTTCGATGCCCGAATGGGCGCAGTGGATAACGCTTTTCAATCCTCCGCGTTATTTCGTCCGGATGATGCGTCTCATATATCTGAAAGGAGGTGGCATGGCCGATTTGACGACCGAGTTTTTCGCCCTGCTCGGATTTGTGATATTCTTTGGCCTGTGGGCCGTTATGAGTTACAGAAAGAGGGAATGACGCCATCTGTCCGTCATTTTTTGTCGAGAGCGTAGCGACGAAGTCCCGGCGGGGATATATTATTCCGTATAAGGGATAAGATAATGAGCGACAATATTATGTACATTATGGACAGAGTTGCCGTTGGGGATAAGATTGTATTAATGGCTCACTTCGGACATTTGGCCCGGAGAAAATTGCCGAGGCCTTCTGCTGGCGGTTATCTTTCGGAAAGATATGGAGATGAATATGCCGTTATCGGGTTATTTGTCGGTGAAGGAACATATCATACCCGTCATATTCACGGATTTGACAGCGTGGCGAGAGCGGATAAATATCCATTATCCAAGCCGACAGGTAAAAGTCTTGAGCAATTATGTTCGTTGATGGATAAAAAGGAGTTTTATATTAACGAAGTTTGTTTACTGAGTGTGTTAGATAAAGTATTATACGGCAGAAGCGCCGGCAGTCGCTATAACGTTATGCAGTTTGAGCCGATCAATCTGCGGAAAGAACTGGATATTGTCTGGTTTACGAAAGAAAGTTACGGCGAACAATAAATCATTATTCCATGAATCCTGAAAATATTCCCCATTTATCCAATGCCCAATATTAGCAGTGCACAGTTGTATGTCGAGGTAGATGACTATTTTTATGTATTTTTCATTTGTATAAGGAAGATATGGAAGGCCGGGAAGGGAAAAACAAAAATGTTTTTGTCTGCACTATATCATTGACGGAAGTATCTAAAGACTTTCCCGGCCACCTTCAAAAATCTTCTGCCGGAGAATAAAGTCCTGCAAAAAGGTCTTGGATAAAATTACGCTCACGGGCTAAAATGGTGCATTCACGAGTTTTTATGCATTTTGTTTTTTTTGTATTTCTTTTATGCATATCTTTGCGGTTGTTTATCTATATTGTACTAAATTTTAAATTATTTGATTATGAGAAAGTTAGGTAAATTTAGAGTTGAAGAAATGGAAAACCAATTCCCGGTACTTACAATGGAAGAACGCCGGCAAACGATCGGAGGAATAAACATTCTTGGTATGAGTGATTTTGAAAGGGCTTGTCTTTACCATTATATTGGCAACACCGGAGATACGATAAATCTTGGTTCATCTACTTTCATGGGTATTGCAAGTGCTGCGGCAAATTGCGGGAGTGTAACAAGTTCCTCTTGGGTGGATATCGGCGGGAATATGTATCACAAACGCACGGTGAATATGTATGGATGTGATGATTATGATCGGGCATTGGGTACTTGTACCATCTATTATGATATGTGCGGAAATGCGGTCGGGATGAAAGACTACTATGATTTCAATATGGACGACGCCACCAGATCGGAACAGGCTCAACGTGATACGAGATTTGGTTCTTTGATACCAGGTTCCGCTTACCGTATTTACTATGGTATCCACGATTAGGGTCTTATTCCTGGCGGTTATTGTTCTGTTTTCTTTGTGCTGTTGCGGCAAAAAGGGAGTGGATGTTTCTTTGGATGCAATAATGCCGGATACGACCATTCTATCCGACCCGTACAGGACGTTTACCCCAGATATTTATGAATCAATAGAACATAATGACAAATATCGCGAATGGTTTTTTAACGGTGCGTTTCAGAATGTGAACGTAGAAAAATTAAAGTTTTTTAAACAGAAAGATACGCTGGTTTACATCGGTTCGGGTATAAGGGGAATGAATACATTGGTTAATGTTTCAACAAGACAGATCCTCCCGAAAGAAGGTAAAAGCATGGAGTTGCGCCTCATTTATGAATATGCGCCATATCCTCCGGAAGCAACCATGACTTTAAGAACGCGTTTTTTTACTCACAATACA
>JAIRKN010000099.1 GCA_031260095.1 Tannerella sp.
ATAGGTTTCTTCCTTGCGAAATTTTTCCGTCTCTTCTTTCGTATATTGCCCGTCTGCCGCCTGTCGTTCCAAGCGTAGAGCAGTTGGATTTGTTTCAGGGCAAACTGCGCCCTGTGGGGGTTATTCTTCAAGGCCTGTTCAAATTTCCGCCTCGCATACGCCCAACAGCCCCAAAGAAGTATACCTTTCTTATTTTCATAAATATTATAAGCGCCATAGCCATCGCTCTGCACCACCCCCTGAAAATTTTTGAGGACGTCGATGGCCACCCGTTGCGCCCGCGGACTTCCGTCACGTCCTCACCCATCAACTTTGAACCTTCGGGCAGCGGATCGGGCTCAATAATCTCTTCCTTGTGCTCCAGATGAACCGGTAAGGGCTGACGGACAGGCTGCGAGGCGTTTTCCTTCTTTTTCTTCTTTTTCTTCTGCTCGTAAGTGATCGTCTCCTTAGCCGCCTCCAATCGAGCCTGTGACTCCTGAGTAAGGGTATCCTTTCCACCGAAGTCTAATTTCAACTGATTGGGGTCTTCCTTTATATATCGTTCCGAGGATCGTCCGAAAAGAAGGCGGCGAAGATACAGATTTTTGTTTTTGAGTTTCAGACTGAACATTAGCGTACAAGTTTTATAAGGTAAGAAAGCGTGTCGGGATCCAACATGCTATCCACAGAAATTATCACTTTCACTCCATGGGGATAGTGTATCTCCAATCTGCTTGACGTTGAATCCGATACGTATTCTTTATCAAATTTCAACTCATGGAACTCTTTCCTGAAAACGGCATTCTTTGACTTGGATTCGAACAACTCCGGATGAACAGACTGATAGCCTCTGAGCCAATTATAAAACTGACACTCCGAGTGATTGTGCTTGCGGTAATATTCCGACGGGCGTAAGCCGCTTGCCGGATACGATTTTATATGAGCGAAGCCTTCCGTTTCGCTTAACTTGTGTGCGCTTGTTTGTTTTGACATACCTTTTTAACGGCAAAACTAATACTGCCGAATTAAGTATGCAAGATGTACTTGGCCGAAGGTTTACCGAATAAACACCAACTCCCCAACCGATGTCATCGACAAAGGCCATCCATTTTTCCGAACAGACTTTGAAGGTTGTCGTATCATAAACATCCCAAAATCCCTCTTCGAGATGAACTACTTTTGTATTTTCAACCGGTTCGCCATTAAAAGGGGAATTTCCGAAATAAAAATACAGGTTGTTGAATGCGGAAATCAAATAGACGGCAGGGATTTCCTGATCGTTGGCAATTCCTTCGTCGTATATATTACCGGTATGATTGAAAGTCAACCAGCCCCGTACGATGATCATATTGTCGTCGAGGAGGCTCCTTGGGGGAAATATAAAAAAAGTGGATAATATCGTATTTATCCACTTTTTCTGTCTTATTGTTTTACCAACCCGGGTTTTGCCAGTTCACTCCCGTATATTCGGCCATTTTTGCCACCTCTGATTGCGTGATCGGGAAGATCAGATATTTGTCGTCTATGGTTTGCCGGTTTACCATTTTTATGCGCTCATAATGGAATGTCCCGTTTTCATTTTTAGTTATTTTCATGCCGGTGACAAGACCATCCGTTTTATTCAGTATTTTCCAACGGCGCACATCAAAGAAGCGATGTTCTTCAAAAGCTAACTCTATGAAGCGTTCGTTACGGTAGCGTTTATCAAATTCATCTTTTGACATTCCCGCCGGCAGTTCCGGCATTCCTGCCCGCGCACGAATGGCATTCAACGCTTCACGCGCCGACATTCCACCGATGACGGCATCCGGTCCCTGCGCCTGACAAGCAGCTTCTGCAAAGTTCAGATATAATTCGCCCAAACGAAACAGTTTTATGACGCCGTCCGCATCGACGTTCACATTCGAACGGTAATTATTGAACTTACGCATATAATAACCGGTGCGTGTAAATCGTGTGTTGGCGACGTTATCGGAAATGGCGCAATTACCTCCTACATACGTTTCGACAAACATAGCCGGGGGCGGAGGCGTGAATGATTCCATCTGAAAATTTCGAATGGTAATTTCCAATCCTTCATTCCCGCCCGGATCAAATCTTAACCAGTCATTCGGATCCCCGCCAAAACCAAAGGTTTCGATCGCTTCCGACAGATCGTATTCCAACCTTGTCCATTCGGAAGCCTGCGGTATTTCAAAAAACGGATTCGGCAAATGCTGAAACATCCCCCAGTCGCCGCAGAAGAAAAACATCGCCATGTCTCCCCCAGTCAACGCTTTATTACTTTTATATTCAAACGAGATCAAACGTTTTTCATTAGGCGGCAATATATCGTTTGTATAATCTGTTGTGATCCAGGGATCATCTCCCGTTGTTTTCAGCGTTATCGAGCCGTCTTCGTTCTCCGTCACCTCTATATTGTTCCGGGATGCAGGATACCAGATGATCGGGACAATTGTTTTTGTTAAATTTCCACGCAGCGTACGTTCCGAATTGTTATAGTAAATGGAGGCATAGAAACGCGCGTCGCGATTCGCATACGGGTTTTCAGGATCATACAGCGTATTCTTCGCATTATAATTCGGTTGCAGATGATCCGCATCCAGGTAAGGATTATTCAAGTCCAAAACAGGTTGCCCGTCCATTGTTTCATACGAATCCACCAATTCCTGCGAAGGACACGCACCTGCACGTTCCATGCCATCCCAATTGGGCGTTCCCGCATATTTCCAAACATTTGTGCGTAAGCTCGATTCGAAAATCGTTTCCTTATCCACCGAGCGGCTGGGATCGGAACGCTGAATGAAATAGTAAGCATAGGCATTTTGTGCGACGGTTTCATCTATCTGCATGTTGTATAGCTGATACCCTTTTTCAAGGCATTTATCAAGCGCATTTTTAGTGATCTCGGCCGCTTTTTCCCAGGTATATTTGCTGCCGCTTTCATACCAGAGGGGACTTGCCGCATATAGCGCCGTCTGAGATTTTACGGCAAGTGCAAAAGCGCGCGGAATTTTCGTCCTTTGTTCATCTCTCCGGTTCCAAAGAAAACCAACCATTTGCCCTTCACTTTCCGGAGTTGCCAATGCAACATCACATTCATGAAGGATGAAATCGGCAACTTCCTCAAATGAAGCGCGTTTATCCTTTGAAAAGTCATGATTTACTTCATAAGGCGTATCAATCAAAGGCACTCCACCATAACGCTTAATCAATTGCAAGTACGAAAAAGCCCGGATGACCCTTATTTCGGCAATCCAACCGTTTTTTTCCGTTTCGTTCAGGTTTTCGGCTGTCGACGTTTCAATTTGTTGCAAAAAAGTGTTGCAACGGCGGATTGCCTGAAAATAATGCGGCCATGGATCGTTATTGACCGTAAGAGGATTATAATTAGAAGAGGCGCTACCTGCATACCAATCATACACGATCCCACTGCTTCTGTCGCTTACATCTTCTGCTTCGTCGCAAAACGAAGCAAGCGGAGTGGGGTTGTTACCGTAAGTAAAACCAACGTCCGGTACCAGACCCAGACAAGAGTTGTAGTAACTCCTGATTTTTATTTCCGATACGAAAATATCATCCAGTTGTACACGTCCGTCTGACGGCATCTCCAAATCAACACAAGCATTAAAACTTATTACGGACGCCACTGCTACTATTATACTATAAATTCTGTTTTTCATATTTATCTTTAAATTTTAAAAATTCATGCTTATCCCAACATTATATACCCGGTAAGGTTGAAAAATATCCATCCTGACAGATTCAGGATCAATATACTTTGTTTTCATATTGTCGATCGTAAATAGATTCTGCGCATTCAATGCAATACGGATGTTTTTTGCGGAAATCCGTTTTGAAACAGAAGAAGGGAATGTGTATGCAACTTCCAGATTACGCAAACGTAAATAATTTGTATTCATTATGAAAAACTCGTTGGAAACATGGCTTGTCGAATTAGTCAGCGACAAAGCCGGGTAACCGATTGTTTCACCATTTGCATAACGTTCGGGCGTCCAGGCATTCGCATGTATATCCGTAAAATATCCTTCATACATACTTTCTTCCACGCCAACACCATCGACAAATGCGGAAGAACGGGCTGTTCCCTGAAAGAGCGCAGTGAGTTCAAATCCTCTGTAATTAAATCCGAAATTGAAATTATAATAAATTTCAGGAATACGGCTATAACCGACCGGTGCAAGGTCTTTTTCGTCAATTTTTCCGTCGCCGCTGATATCTTGATATAGAAAATCTCCCAAACGCGGTTTTCCTGTTCCTGAGATATTATACATGCGGGTGGCATTCGCCAATTCTTCAGCGGTATTGATATATCCGTTTCCATTGCTTTTATCTATCAAATAGCCCCAATTCTGCCCTATACTGAAACCTTCGGTAAAATACTGGTATTTGTAGCCTTCTCCGCGTTTCGTTTCATTGGCATTAATCACTTTGTTTTTGTTTCTGTGCATACCTGCGCCTGCAAATACGCTCATATCTTCGTTGATCTGCCTTTGATACATTACTGACGCCTCAAAACCCGAATTTTTCATTATTCCATTATTCTGTTTCGGATAGTTTGAGAGCGCGATCCCCTGGTACATAGGGGTAGCACCCTCGCTGCTTATGAGCATATTGTTCGTTCGATGATTAAAATAATCGACGTGAAACGTAAGGTCGCGAAGCAAACTGAAATCAACTCCATAGTTTTGTTTTTTGATTTTTTCAGCTGTCAATAACGGATTACCCTTCAGTCCTTCATTCCCTTCCGAATCATAATAATCAAGATACATAAAACGGGTGCTGCCGAGTTGGTCGTTGGCATTAATTCCGTAAGATGCGCGTAATTTCAGGTAAGTCAGAAACTCGTTATCGCTCAGGAAACTTTCTTCCGATGCGACCCATGCGGCAGAAATTGCAGGGGTAGCAACATAGCGGTATCCGTACGCAAACTGTTCGGATCCGGTATAGCCCAAATCCCCTTTCAGGAAATAACGGTTGTTGAATCCATACAGTACCGATACGCCCATATTATGCCGTTTATATGGCAGAATGTCGGAACCTTTATCGGAAGTGGCGGAAGTGTTGTCTGCAAATTCTTTCTCCTGTGATAAGTATTGTATATAAGCCAACGCATTGATACGATGATTGCCGAAAGTGCGATCGTAATTAAGATGTGCAGACAGATTCAGATTGTACGAAAATTGCGAATATTTCCCGTAAACTAACGGCGTATTTTCGTCGGCGCCTTTTTTGCTAAATTTCAGCACACTATAATCATTCGTACGTATCCGGCGTTCAAAATTCTGTTGTATGGCCGTCACACTGTTTGAATGTGTCTGATATGCCATTAAGGCCGACATTGAAAGCCCTTTAGTCAGAAAATCCATATTCATGGTCAATCCCGCCTGCGACATAATACTGGTCTGAAACCACCGGTAATATCCTCCACGATTGAGCAGTCCGTAGATAGGATCAGGCTCATGGTCGGTAGTGATAACCTGGTTGCCCGATTCGGGATTGTCTTCATCGGGAGGAGTGAGCGGACCATACATTGTCGGCGGCAAAGCGAATACATGCGCATAGATATCCGTATTCCTCAACCGTGCCGTTTGTTCGTAATCCACATTGCCGCTCAAACGCAGGAAACCGGTCAGATAGTCATTTAATTTTATATCAATATTAGAACGAAAGTTCATACTATGTACAGCCGGATTGGGATCGTATTTCCTGTCCGGCTCCTCTTCCACTTTCAGTGGCGAACTCTGATGTATATAGTTTAAATTTGAGAAATAACGGATCTTTTCCGACCCACCCGTAATGTTTACTCCTGCACGTTGCATAAAAGTAAATTCTTTTACAAACATTGAGTACCAATCATTGTTTGGAAATAAAGGATTGTTTTTTTCACTAAACCCATTAACCGCGCTCTGACTAAACTGTGAATAGGCACCCAGGCCATCATTCACGCCGGCCTGATTACGCATTGCCGCATACTCCGATGAGGTAACGAACTTGGGCTTACGTGCAATTTGTTGAATAGACTGGTCGAAATATGCTTCGATTTCCGCTTTTCCGTTAGTGCCGCGTTTTGTAGTAATAATAATCGCGCCACCTGCACCCTGCATTCCGTATATAGCCGTGGATGCGCCATCTTTGAGTATTGAAATACTTTCAATTTCGTGTGCGGTAAGATAATCCCAATTTGCTGTCGGGCTGATAACGCCATCAATAATGACCAAAGGCTCCGTACCGTTCACGGTAGAAATACCACGGATAAACTTTTCTACATTCGAATTGGATAACTCCGAATAGGATTCAATCGTATTGAGTCCGAGAAAACGTCCTGCAAATGATAATCCTAAATTCGCGGTAGGAGTTTTTTCAAGCGTTTTACCGGATACTGTTTCTATTGCGCCTGTCACAGATGTTGCCGGTTGGGAAAAATAGCCCAAACTCACCCTATCAATGTTCTCTTCTGTTGATATGGTTTGCAATGAATCGGTTTGTGCATTCATTTTCGCACAAACAAACAGACAGCAGGCACAAACTATATAATATTTTATTTTTTGCATAATTATCAGAATGAAATGTTATTTTTTTTGTTAATAATCATATCACGTTTTACCAACCCGGATTTTGCCATGTTTTACCGGTCAGAGGTTCTAAACGGGACACTTCGGCTAATGGTATCGGTAGAAGTAAATCCCTGTTGCGCCAGCCGCCACGCTCTACGTTCCAAACGTTTTTGCGCTCATAAGTATATGTGCCGTCCGGTTTTTTAGTAATCCACATTGCCGTCAGATATTTACAAAGCATACCTAAATCCTCATTGGGCTTGCACCAACGACGCATATCGAAATAACGGTTTTCTTCAAAGGCAAATTCAACCCGGCGTTCGTTACGGATCCGCAAACGTAATTCGTCTTTTGACGACGTGGCGACAGGCGGCATCTTTACCCGTTCTCTCACTTCATTCATAGCCGCCAGCGCTTCATCCGTATGCCCGGCTTCATTTGCCGCCTCAGCAAGGTTAAGAAGCATTTCCCCCATGCGATAATATTTATGTGGCGCGTTTGTCGTATTTTGGGATATTGTCGCTCCGGGCGTAATAAACTTACGGTGGAAATATCCTGTCCTCGTATGATTTTGCCCTGTTGCCGTGCGTATTTCACATTTTCCTCCCACATAAGCGTCTATTCTATACACTTCGTTTTCCCAGATGATCGTGTCGTCGTTCATATAGGCGGTGGCATACATGCGCGGATCCCGGTTTGCATACGGATTATCCGGGTCATAAAGCGTATTTGCAGGGTTATAATTAGGGGTAAGATGTTTTTCATCCGTATAGGGGCTTTTTAAATCCAATATGGGTTGTCCGTCCGTCGTTTCGTAAGCGTCAATTAATTCTTGCGTAGGTACGGTTCCGACGCGGGCCGTACCTTCAAATCCGCTTGAGATGTAATTCAAATGCCATAGTAAATTCGCCCATCCGAAATTTCTATTATGTTGATAAATGGTTTCCCGGTCACGCGGCGCTGCCGTATAGTCGGCCGGCTGGCAAAAAAGTTGATGATAAGCAGCGCCGGCAGATGTTCCGAACACCTGTGGTTGCGTACAGGTTTTGAAAAGGTCGTAACCATTTGTCTTTAGCTGCGTAACGGCTTCTTTGCAATATTTATACGCTTCCTCCCAACGACTTAAATCCTGACTTTCATTGTGCAAAGGACTTGCGGCAAAAAGCATTGCCGTACTTTTAAGAGCTAATGCAAGGGCTTTCGTCGCACGCATCGTTTCACTTTCGGTAGTAATACGCCAGGGAAGCTCATTGGTCTGTAATGCAAAATCGCAGTCTTTCGCAATAAATACGGCAATCTCATATACAGACGTTCTTTCCAGCAGGGAAAAATCCGCATCAAAAGGCATCATCTCATCCAATAAAGGCACGCCTCCAAACCACTTGATCATTTCAGTATAATAAAAAGCACGTAACAGGTGCGTTTCGGCAATTAAGCGTTTTTTAATCGCATCACTTTTGAAAGCCATTTCGTCCGCATTCTGTAAAAACTGATTACACAGACGGATCTGCGCCCAGAAGTTTCCCCAATATTTCCAGTTATTATGGCCAAGGTCCGTACGGGGAATATCCAGTAACGAATGATGTGAAGCGGAGGTTCTATTGACATAGATTTCGTATGAAACATAACCAGACTCTACATCTCCCGAAGAATCCCAGCCGTCGTCGCTTAAAGCGGTCAGGGCGGGCGAAACAAAAGCGTAACCAAAACCCTTGTTAGGTAAACCGCTGTAAATCGAAGAAAGTAATGATTCAACCTTGTCCGGGTCCTTATAGATCTCTTCCATTGTAAGTTTGCCGTCAGGCGCCATGTCAAGCACATCCGTACAGGCATTAAATATCAGGAAGGAAAGCAGTATTAAAATATATTTTTTCATATTATATGGATTTTATATTTAAAATGTAACATTAAGACCTACATTTACCATTTTTGCCAGCGGAAATGCCCCCTGACTCTCTTGCTCGGGATCGAGGTATTTTGCTTTCATTCTGGTAAAGGTCCACAAATTGTTGCCATTGGCATAAATTCGGATTCTGTTGATACCGGTATTTTTAAACATTTCTTTCGGAAAGGTGTATCCGACCTCTGTTGTTTTCAGACGCAGGAACGAACGGTCAAGTATGAAGAAGCTGTTATCACAATAGCTTGAGCTTTGATTACCCGGTGCAAGTGCAGGGTATTTAATTTTTTGCCCCGTATCAAACCGTTCCTGTGTCCAGGCATGTTGTATAATGTCTTCATTATACCTGAATCCGGGATATGCCATTGAAACATTGGCTATGCCGGAAAAAAGAAATGAAAAATCCAACTGTTTCCAATTAATGGCGGCGCTGAATCCGTAAGAAATTTCGGGAACATTTGAATAACCTATCGGAGCCTGGTCTTTTTCATCAATCGTACCGTCTTCATTCAAATCCTTGTAGATAAAATCACCCAGGCGAGGCTGCCCGGAAACAACCTTGTATTCGGGCAACTGATCCAATTCTTCTTTTGTTAAGATATAACCGCTTCCATTGCTGTAATCAATCACGTAGCCAAAAGGCTGTTCGATCCGGAAACCGGTGGTGCGTGTGCGATAGTAATAATCTTCGGCAAGTATTGCTTCGTCCATAAAAACTGCTTCGTTTCGGTTGAAAGCGTAATTTCCGCGAACATTCATTGAAAAATCCTTGTTGAACACTTTCATATAAGACGCTTCCAATTCAAACCCCTTATTCTTTACTATACCCATATTTACCTTGGGCAAATAGTCCTGCGGTATGCCTTGCAGATCAGGTACCGTGCCGCGATTAATAAGAATATCGCTTCGTTTTTCAAAAAACAGGTCGCAGCCAAGGGACAGGACGCCCAGGAATTGCAAATCCACACCATAATTTTGTTTCTTTGCCACTTCCCATTGCAGCGCATCGTTTCCGACTAAGCCCTGAATAATTATCTTTTCGCGTCCCAGGGACGGAGTGACAACATGAACATCATCATGCTCGACCGCCTCGGTATTCGAGCTAAGATAAAGAAAACGCGCTTCGCCTAATTTGTCATTCCCCACTTCGCCATAAGAAGCGCGAAGCTTCAGGTTGGTGAGAATGGGATTATTTTCTAAGAATTTTTCATTGGAAACAACCCATCCCGCTGAAAATGCAGGGAAGAATCCGAACCGGTTTTTTGATGCAAATTGTTCCGATCCGTTGTAACCTAAGTTCACTTCCGCAAAATAACGATTATCGTAGCCATAAGTGAAACGTCCCGATAGACCGAGAATATTGTAGGGTAGATCTGCCGCGGAAGAGTCCCAGTTATCACGCTGTGCCAGTAACATCCCCATTACATCATGTTTATTGAAAGTACGGGCGTAGTTAAGCGAAAACTGCATATTGGTATAATATGAAGCTTCCATTCTTTTGTATAACTTAATCTGGTCTTGCCCCGATTCGCCTGAAATGTCGGTATAATAGGATGGCTCTCCTTCTTCGCGTCCTATCTGATAAAAATAGATACGGGGTATTACTGCCCCATCGGACATTGTACGGGCGTCCGAATCGTAAGAAATCATCGCTTTTGCACTTAAACCTTTTGTGACAAAATCAAGTCCCCAGTCTACGATGAGGGAAGAGTTTAAGACGGCATTGGATTCCCACCGGTATCCCATTCTGTTTAATTCGCCATAGATACTTCTGCCTTGTTCGGGACTCTGTCCGACGACCATCCCGGCCGAAACCGGCGTGCCGTCGGGGGTCGTGTAACCCGCGACGGTAAGGGGACCAGGCTCTGTCGGATTCGCTCCCATCATGTGCGCTAACACATCGGAAATCAGATAACCCACATCATCATTGAATAATGTATTGGCATTGGGCGAATTTGTCTTTTGCAGGTAAGACGCAAGATTTAATGATATTTTCAGATTTTTAGCCGCATCGAAATCCATATTTCCGCGAAAGTTATAACGATTCATTTTGAATGCGGGGTCGTAATTCAATTCCGTATTTTTCTGAGTTTTCAAGTTACTTCCTTGCCCTATATATCCCATATTAATAAAATACTTCAATTTTTCCGTACCGCCATTCATATTGGCATTGACACGTGTTTGCGGAGCAAACACATTATAGTATTCTTTAAAAAGATTACGGTCAGGATAAAATACAGGGTCGCTTCCGTCCTTGTATTTGTTGATCATATATGGTGTAAAAGGCAATGATTGCCCGCTATTGGCGGCCGCTTCGTTTTGCAGTCCGGCATACGTATATGAATGTAAGTGCGGAGGAATCACGGTAAACGACTGTCCGCTGTAATCAATCGAAACATTTAATTCGGCTTTTCCAACCTCGCCACGCCGTGTGGTAATCAGTATCACGCCATTCGCTCCACGTACACCGAAAACGGCAGTCGCAGACGCATCTTTCAGGATAGAAATAGAGGCGATTTCATTCGGATCAAGCGTACTGATATTGTCGCGTGGCACACCGTCAATCATTATCAGCGGATCCGACCCGTTTGTCGTTCCTTTTCCGCGCAAATACAGATTTACCTGATCAGCGCCGGGTTGTCCTGAAGTTTGAATAGATGTCAGGCCGGGTAAACGTCCTGCCAATGAAGATGAAAGATTCGCCGAGGGACTTTGTTTGAGTTCTTTTGTCTGAATAGAAGCAATAGAACCCGTTACAGATACCTTTTTCTGTTTCCCGTAAGCTACGACTACCACTTCTTCTAATAATGTGGTATTTTCCTTCATTATAATCAGGAGATCCGCAGCGTTTTCGGTAGAAACTTCCTGCATATCATATCCTATATATGAAATCTGCAAGATAGCGCCCGCATTTACTTTTAATGAAAATCGCCCGTCGATGTCGGTCACAATTCCGTTTGTTGTACCCTTTTCAACCACACTCGCACCTGTTACGGGTTCGTCATTTTCATCAATCACGGTTCCTTTTACAACGATGCCCTGCTGCGAATTTGTTTTACCATCGTTTTGTTTCTTCTCCGGGCGGGGTTTATAAAGAACGATATGACGATCCGTTATTTTATACGAAAGGATACTTTTGTCCAGTATTTTGTCTAAAATAAAAGCGATCTTTTCATTATCAACTTTTAAATCAATCTTCTTACCGGAATTTAGTTCATTTTCATCATAGAAAAACGTAAATTCAGACTGTTCTTCAATAGCTTTAAATACTTCTTCGATTGTAGCATTCTTTAAATGCAGACTTATCGTAGCGAATTGCATGTAGCTTCTTGCATAAACAGATGATGTGCAAAATAAGCTTGTTATCAATACTATTTTTAATAATAGTTTCATGTACATAGTTTTAAATGATTAATAATATATGATATTTGTTACTGATATTTTCTGTTTTTACTAT
>JAIRKN010000227.1 GCA_031260095.1 Tannerella sp.
AAATGTAAAACTCCATGGATTATGACACGATACAATTCATTCTCATACGTTACTGCAAACGTCCCGGCATTCAGACGAACAGTATCCACACTGATAAAAATATCGCCTGAAATAACATCATTTTCACTGTAATCAAAGGTAATAATATCCGTATAATAATCATGATTAAGATAATCATTGTTTATTTCCAGAATTCTCTCATCCGAACAAAAAATATAAGTAATCGCCCCTATTCTCTTCTTATATTTTCCAGCCACTTGCTTAATCCAAAGAGAAACTTTTCGCCTCGAAAAAACAGGCATTTTTATGTCATCGGTATTGTATGTAATCATTCGTCAAATATTATAAGTTTTATAGATTCATCAAATTAAATAACTATTGTCCGGACAAAAACAAACAATATCACTATGCCACAGGAAAAAATAGATAGGAAACGATAATAGCTGCAATAGCACCGCCCAAATCTGCAATCAATGCACATGGAATGGTATGGCGGGTATTACGGATCCCAACACTCCCATAATAAACGGCGACCACATACAAAATCGTATCCGTCGACCCTTGAGCAACACAAGACAGGCGACCCACAAAAGAATCAGCCTTATAGGTTTGCATGGCGTCTAACATCATGCCTCTGGCGCCACTCCCACTTAAGGGTTTCATGAAAATTGTAGGCAAAGCTTCAACAAAGGATGTATCAAGCCCGCAAAAAGCTACAAACCAACGAATTCCATCAATCAAAAAATTCATCGCACCAGAAGCCCTGAAAACGCCGATCGCAACAAGAATGGCAATAAGGTATGGAATTATCTTAACGGCCGTCAAAAAGCCTTCTTTTGCCCCTGAAATGAATGTATCATAAACATTGAGCTTTTTTCGTATGCCTGCAAGTAGAAAACCACAGATTATTGTAAAAAGAAGTAAATTTGCAATCAAAGACGAATAAAGTGAAACTTTTTCCGCAGGAAGAGAATGGAAGAACCAGATCAGACTTCCAATAAAAATCATAAGTCCGCCAAAGAAAAAAATCAGGCTGCGCTGAAATAAATTTATTTTTTGAACTATACAAACAGAAATAATAGCAACCAAAGTAGAAAAAAATGTAGCAATCAAAATCGGAAGAAATACATCCGATGGGTTGGCCGCGCCAAACTGCGCACGGTACATCATAATCGTAATGGGAATGATTGTCAATCCGGATGCGTTTATGTTCAAAAACATGATCATGGCATTCGTCGCCGTATCTTTCTTACCATTAAGTTCCTGAAGTTGCTGCATCGCCTTCAATCCGATAGGAGTAGCGGCATTGTCAAGTCCCAGCATGTTTGCAGATATATTCATAAATATAGTTCCTGCAGAAGGATGATCTTTCGGTATTCCGGGAAATAGCTTACCGAAAACGGGAGAAGCAAAACGCGCAAAAGAGTTTATCAAACCGGATTTTTCCGCAATCTTCATCAAACCAAGCCAAAGCGATAATACGCCCGTAAGGCCGATTGATACCTCAAACCCCATTTTAGCAGAATCAAACGTGGATGCAATTATCTGGTTAAATACTTCCGTATCATTTGCAAAAAAGAGTCTGCATAGTGCGACAACGAAAGCAATCAACATAAAACCTGTCCAAATATAATTTAATACCATCGTTTTATTTCTGTCATGTAAATTGCAAACCTTAATGATCGCATTTACTTTCCGGTTACTATTTTCTTTATATCATTCAGTTTATTAAGTGCCTCCATTGGCGTCAGATTATTAACGTCCAGAGTTTTTATTTCGTCGCGAACCTGGCTTAAAACAGGATCATCCAACTGGAAAAAACTCAATTGATATCCCTCAGCGCCCGAAGCAATTTTTTTAACAGGTTTACTTTTAATGCCCTGCTGACGATTATCCGTTTCAAGTTGTTTCAGTATTTCATCTGCACGTTTCACAATGCTCTTAGGCATTCCGGCCATTTTTGCCACATGAATCCCAAAACTATGCTCGCTACCTCCCGGAACAAGTTTGCGCATAAAAATTACTTTATTATCAATCTCTTTCACTGAAACATTATAATTCTTTACCCGCTTGAATGAAGATTCCATCTCATTTAACTCGTGATAATGAGTAGCAAACAGGGTTTTTGCACGATTATTAGGATGCTCATGAATATACTCAACAATCGCCCAGGCAATTGAGATGCCGTCATAAGTACTTGTGCCGCGTCCCAGCTCATCAAACAGGACAAGACTGCGTGAAGAAAGGTTATTGATAATCTCGGACGCTTCGGTCATTTCAACCATAAACGTCGATTCGCCAAGAGAGATATTATCAGATGCGCCTACCCGCGTAAAAATCTTATCAACGTAACCGATACGTACACTGTCAGCCGGCACAAAACTACCTATCTGCGCCATTAAAGCAATCAACGCCGTCTGTCTTAACAACGCCGACTTACCCGCCATATTAGGGCCGGTAATAATAATAATCTGCTGTTTCTTCTGATCCAGGTAAACATCATTCGCAATGTAAGGCGAGTCATGCGGTAATTGCTTTTCGATAACCGGATGCCGGCCGGCCTTAATGTCAATTACTTCCGAATCGTCAACAACAGGACAGATATAACGATTCATTTTTGCACAACGGGCAAATGAAAGCAAACAATCAATCTGTCCTACCATGTTGGCATTATTTTGTACAGGCAGAATATATTCAGCAATATCAAGTATCAACTCATTAAAAAGCCGCGTTTCTAATGAAAGTATTTTCTCCTCCGCACCTAATATTTTCTCTTCATATTCTTTCAATTCCTCTGTAATATAACGCTCCGCACTAACAAGAGTCTGCTTACGGATCCATTCCGGCGGAACCTTATCTTTATGTGTGTTGCGCACTTCAATATAATAGCCGAAAACATTATTAAAAGCTATCTTAAGACTTGAAATACCTGTCCGTACAATCTCACGCTGTTGTATATTCAATAAATAACCTTTGCCGGAATAAGCCAGTTTCCTTAATTTATCCAACTCATCATTCACGCCTTCCGCAATCACTCCTCCCTTATGTATCAACAAAGGAGGATCAGGACAAATTTCTTTCTCTATCCGGTCACGGATGGTAATACAGGGATCTAAATTCTGTCCGAAACGTTGAAGACATTCATCATCACTTTTTTCGCATATATACTTAATTGGTTCAATTGTACGCAGGGATACTTTCAACTGTACGATCTCGCGCGGCGTAGCGCGACCTACCGCCACTTTCGAAATGATTCGCTCCATATCGCCTATCTGAGCCAGCAGTGTTTCCAATACTTCCACCTCATTAGGATGCTTCAAAAACCAGGTAACGACCTGCTGACGTTCCCGGATCGCTTTTATTTCTTTCAACGGAAAAATAATCCAGCGTTTCAGTAATCGTCCGCCCATCGGAGAAATTGTTTTGTCGATAATATCCAGCAACGAAACGCCGCCTGTATTCATAGAATCAATCAATTCAAGATTACGTATGGTAAACTTATCAAGGCGGACATAACAATCCTCTTCAATTCGCGAAAGTGAGGTTATATGTCCTATATTTGTATGCTGTGTAATATCCAGGTAATGAAGTATCGCTCCCGCTGCAATAATACCATGTTGTAATTCGTTGACCCCAAATCCCTTTAACGTTTTTATTTCAAACTGCTTAAACAATCGTTCACGGGCAGTATCTTCCGTAAAAATCCAGTCATCAAGCGAATAGATAAAACAACGGGCATCGAAATTTTCATCAAAGAAAGCGCGACGGTCACGTTCTACCAGTATTTCTTTCGGGACAAAATTATTCAATAGCTTATTAATATAATCAGGAACACCTTCCGCCGTCAGGAACTCTCCCGTCGATATATCCAGAAAAGCAACACCACAAACAGATTTTCCGATATGCACAGCCGCCAGAAAGTTATTCTCCTTATTATTCAATATATTATCATCAATAGATATCCCCGGAGTTACCAATTCGGTAATACCCCGCTTAACTAATTTCTTTGTCGCTTTAGGATCTTCGAGTTGGTCACAGATCGCGACTCTTTTTCCCGCACGCACTAATTTCGGCAAGTATGTATCAAGTGCATGATGAGGAAATCCGGCCATAGCAATATCAGAGGAACTACCATTGGAACGCTTCGTCTGCACAATACCCAATATACCGGCCCCGGTGACCGCATCATCACCATACATTTCATAGAAGTCGCCTACCCTAAACAATAATATCGCATCAGGATGTTTGGATTTTATATCAAAATATTGCTTCATCAAAGGCGTTTCCACTGCTTTTGTCATTATCTACCAATTTTTTATTTCAGGCAAAGATAAAAAATTATTCGTGCATAGGCAAGATAAGTTTTCGACATAACCGGATTTTTATACAGCATACACGCCCACCACACAAAAAAAAAGGGAGTGCGCCCCATGCGAGGCTGCACTCCCTTTTTTTTAACGGCAAGTGGTTCGTCGATTCATCCGGAATGACGGATGGGTGCGCCTTCGCAATGACAATCTTGTCATTTCCCCTTGTTTATTTGAAAAATATAGGGTTTCGCAGTGACGGGAGCGGGCGCCGTGTCATTGCGAATAAAAGACACTTCTGTAATTTCAAAGAAACGAACAAATTATTTGATTGCGGATTTTATAAACAGTTTTTCCGTTAGTTATTAGGTTATCCGAAAAAAAAATCCATATCTTTGCACATGATTATTAATTATATACTCTAATTAGACAGGGTGATTATGAAAAAAATATTTTTATTTTTATGTTTTTTATATGCTTTCGTTATTGTTCCAAATAGTTGTATATCAGAACAAGTGAAAGAAAATATCAAAACAACTGAACCCGATCCTGAACCCGATCCTGATCCTGATCCGGAAGAAGCAATAGACCGTACTTTCATAGTTAGGGCGACTGCTCCGGTTGCCTCATCTGTAGAAACGTATGCCTATGTAGATATGTCGGGCACGCCTCCCTTTTACAGATGGGAATCTTCCAATGTAAATATAGGACTTTTTGTAGAGGGAAGTGATGGCGATGGTTTACTGAATAACGAGCAAGTCAGTTTGAATAGTAACGGATTAAAGGAGTCTACCAATGTTTCTATGATTCATACATCCCAAACAAATGCCCGGGGATTTGCCTATTATCCCTACCAGACTTCCATATCCGGAACGATCTTGTCGTCTTCTTTAAGCAGCCGGCAAGATCAGTCTACCCGGGATACTGTTATGGATACATCATTAAGTCCGAATTTATTAATGATCGCCCCTCCTTCCGAATCGTTTGTATTGAATGGAGGGAATTGTAATTTGTTCTTCCAAAATATATTTGCCTTAATACAACTCCGTATTATAAAAGATACTCAACTTAATATGTTAGAGAGCGCCAAGTCTTTAAAATTATATATTGCGGATGAAAATGATTTATTAACTCCTTTAGATTATGCTTTGGCGGGAGATTATAATATTGATCTTTTGAAAGCGCCTGAAACAACCGGATATACAGGTCCTCAGTTTCAGGATCACGTAAATGTTATAACCGCCCAGTTCTCAGAAGGATATAATATATCAGATAATCTGAACACGACAACCGCTTGGATTGTTATTAATCCTGTAGAAATAAAGCAAAATGAGCGTTTAGTCGTTTATATAGAGGGAAGTAAAGGAAGTTTGATTGGCGTTCCTTTTTCGATCGGTTCGATTGAGCGAAATAAAATTTATCGATTGATTGTTGAGGCGAATGCTTCAAATACGGTAGTTGCTGATGATATACAAGCCACTTTCTGGAATAAACCCGCGAATAGTTTTATGGTTACGAAACGCGGATTATATCAGATTAATGCAAAAACTGCTGCAGGCGAGGTTGTTAAAGGAACAAAAGTAGAGTGGCTGTGGGCTTCAAAAGAAGATGGCGCAAGACCTTCTCTTGAAGAGGTTGATGAATTTGTTGATACTACAACTCTTATATATAATAAATCGGACGACTATATCAGGTTTTATGTTGGCGGGCGGAACCCGTTTGCTGAATTCAAGAAAGGAAATGTTATTCTTGCTCTTAAGAATGAGTCGGATGAAATTGTCTGGACGTGGCACCTCTGGATTACGGATAAGCCGGATGATATACGATATAATGAAATTTTATGGTTTTTAGACCGTAATATGGGAGCATTATCTGCTGATACAATGTCTTCTGCCGTCAATACATATGGGTTTGTTTATCAGTGGGGACGTAAAGATCCTTTTATTGGAGGTGATGGTCTGGTGTTTTATGAATCAACAAACGACGTGTTATCTGTTGCAAATGCACATACTCTTGTGAATTCTTCAGTGAAATGGTCGGCGGCAGACCGAGGGACAGGGCATGTTAGTGTGGCGGAATCTGTAAAATATCCGATGAAGTTTATTTATAACAGTAATTCATCCTCTAATGAAGATCCTGCGGACTGGCTTTCCGTAAGCGATACGAAACTGTGGTTTGATGATGAAAAAAAAGATGATGGAAAAACAGCTTATGATCCTTGTCCGTATGGATATAGGGTGCCTCGTAAGGCAGATCTGTCTATATTGCATGATGCATCTAATAAGACCAGTCCTCCTTTTCCTGTTTTTCATAATAGAAATAACAGTAACCGGTATTGGGTATACAGTTATAGTGGCGTCACTACCGCATGGCCCACGGCAGGTATGCGGGAAGGACGTCATGCTGCTTCCGGAAAGTGGTACGGCGGGCAATTGAAATATTCAGGGACAAATAATAACATGGGATACGGATATTATTGGACAAGCACACCGTGGGATAAATATGGCCGCTCCGTCGTACCGGGAGCTTCTTATAGCATGACGATGCATGATACTATTTTGTATGAGACTACGTAC
>JAIRKN010000242.1 GCA_031260095.1 Tannerella sp.
AACCAGTCGGCTATCCGTACAATCGTCCCCAGATTTCCCGGATCCTGTATGCCGTCAAGCGCTAATACAAGCCCGGATTCCGGATTTGCATCCTTCAACGAATAGGACGGTTTCCTCCATACCGCCACCACATCCTGAGGCGTTTTCAAAAAACTTACCTTACGTATATCTTCCCCCTCTGCAAGTATCAGTTCTTTAGTGGGGATATCTCCCTGTGTGGCCATCCACGATGCGTGCGCAATCAACCATTCACATTCGAACACATGCAACATATCGGCCACCAGTTTATTTCCTTCCGCCACGAAAAGGCCCCGTTCCTCACGAAATTTCTTGATTTCCAACGAACGTATTTCTTTGATTTTTGCTTTACTCAACATAATTTTTATGGTTTTGGCGTATCAAATGTACTGTAAATAATTTATTTCAACTACATTTGTGCCGGAAATTGGTAATATGAAGTCCTATACATTCAAATATATTATTTGTTTATGTTGCACGGTATGGTGTATATCATGCCGTACGACGAAGTATGTCGGTGAAGGGCAATACTTATTAGACAAAGTAAAAATAAAGACGGATACGCCGGACGTCAGGCCTTCGGAGATGAAACCATACATGCAACAACATCCCAATTACAAAATTTTCGGATTATTTAAATGGCCGTTGTATGTATATAACTGGTCGGGAAATAATGACAGGAAGTGGTTGAACAAACAATTACGGAGAATGGGAGAACCGCCGGTCATACTCGATACGATCCTTACGGAACAATCCGTCATACAGTTGGAACGTTATATGTCGAACCACGGTTACACAAATGCGCAGATAGAAGTGTCGACAGATACCGTCAAAAAGAAAAAGGCGGTTTTAACCTATTTGATAAAGCCCGGAGAGCCCTACCGGATAAGGCATTATGATTCACAGGTAGAAGATCCTAAAATAGACAGCATCATACACCTGGAAGCCCCTCGCCGTTCATTTCTGCAATCTGTTTTTAGCTCCGTACCGAGGGAATACAATCCTGTCATAAAAGAAAATATGCTGTTTGACCGTGTCCTGCTTGACAAAGAGCGTCAACGGCTGACAACACTTTTGCGGCGTCATGGTTATTATGCATTCAATCGTGACCATATCGGATATTGGGCAGACAGTTCACTCGTTCGAAATCGTGTCGATCTGAAGATGTATATAAAACCCAATGAATATGTAACGCAAAACAACGTAACAAGGCAAGAACGGCATAAACAATATTATATTAACAATGTAAAGATTCTGACCGGTTATGATCCGTTAAATCCGGATATAACCACTCATGGTTATCAGGTTACGGATTCGGCGAGTTCACATGGCGTAAGCATATTTTACGGTAAAGGAGGTCTTAGTATACGCCCGGCCGTATTGCAGCAAAGTTGTTATCTGATACCCGGCATGATGTACAACGAGCGGAATGTTGAACAGACATACGCCTCCTATTCGTCCCTTAAAGCGCTCCGGTATATGAGTATAAAGTTTGACGAATTTGAAGAAGCCGACACGATGAAGCTGAATTGTACGATACTAACGGCTCCGGAAAAAAAACAAGGGGTCCGCTTTGAAGTAGAAGGAACGAACTCTGCGGGAGATCTGGGTATTGCTTCGTCAATGACCTACCAACACCGGAATCTGTTCAAAGGTTCGGAATTATTCTCTGCCAAAATTCGCGGAGGTTATGAATTTCTTTCTTCAACGGAGTTGAAAGGTAATTACTGGGAATTGGCCGGAGAAACTTCACTTCATTTTCCCCATTTCCTGTTCCCTTTTGTCGATTATGATTTCCGGCGTAAGATTCGCGCTTCCACCGAGTTTAAAATGAGCTATAATGAAATGCGACGTCCGGAATATCATCGTTCCATCGTTTCCGGGGGGTGGATTTATCATTGGCAGAACCGTATCAATACGCTTGTGCGCCATACATTTAAACTCTTAGATATAAATTACGTTTTTCTCCCGAAGAAAAACGAAGATTTTATAAACAGCCTTCCCGAAACAACGACTCTTTATAATTATACGGATCAATTTGTCGTAAGTATGGGATATGTTTATTCGTTCAATAACTATGACCCGATGGAAAGGCGTAAAAACACATATTCTTTTCGTGTAGCGGTCGAATCTGCCGGCAACTTAATGTATGCGACGTCGAACTTGTTGAAAGCAAAAAAAGATGAAAATGGTTTTTACAAACTATTCGGGATAAACTACTCGGAATTTATAAAAGGAGATATTGATTTTGCCCGAAGTTTAACGGTTGATAAGCGAAATTCCGTCGCATTCCATATAGGGTTGGGAGTGGCATATCCATTTGGTAATACTACGGAACTTCCGTTTGAACGGCGTTATTATGCGGGAGGCGCTAACAGTAACCGGGGATGGAGTGTCCGGTCGCTTGGCCCCGGAAGCATGCAGAAGTCCGATACCACTACTTTTATTCACCAGGCAGGCGATATCCGCATGGACGCAAACATTGAATACAGAAGTAAACTGTTCTGGAAGTTCGAACTTGCATTCTATATCGACGCGGGCAATATCTGGACGATACGTAATTATGATTATCAGAAAAACGGCAACTTCGATTTCAGACGTTTCCATAAAGAGATTGCCGTTTCTTACGGCTTAGGATTGCGTCTTGATTTCGATTATTTCCTGGTTCGTCTTGACACCGGTTTTAAAGCATATAATCCACAGGAAGAAGGCTCCAAAAAATGGGCTATCTCCAACCCTGATTTTAAAAATAATTTCGCATGGCATTTTGCTGTGGGATATCCTTTTTAACCCCTTCCCCATATTTTTTTGTTAGATATAAAATCCGCAAGGATTTGTTTGCAATCGTCATAGTGAGGAGCGTAGCGATACGGCAATCCGGTGCGCTGTATGCCCCTGGATTGCTTCACTGCGTTCGCAAGGACGAGTATGGGCAGACGTACCGGCACAAGAGTGGAAGCCCCTCCCGTCATTTGCGAGGAGCGTAGCGACGTGGCAATCCAGCACTTGGATGTACCTGAATTGCTTCACTGCGTTCGCAAGGACGAAAAACTGACTTTTGACACATTTTCTTTTGTTTATAAGCTTTTTTTGAGGCCCTCCTTCTTTCAATTTAAAATCCGCGGCTGATATTATAGCGTTTTTAGTTTCAGGTTTCGCCATAATACCCGGATACCGCCTCCGTCGTGTATCTGGAGGGCGATCCGGCCTTTGCCGGCGCCGATTTTTATATCATCAATGTTCACCATTTCCTGACCATTGAGCCATGTCGTTACATTGTCGCCCTGTACTTTTATACGCATCGTATTCCATTCGCTTTCTTTAAGAATGTCTTCATTTTCGTCGGGAATCCGAACCAGCCACCCGCGACCGTATGATTCGTAGATTCCTCCGGTATCGTGCCCTTTCGGCGCTACTTCTACCTGCCAACCATTTATTTTGACGCCTTGTTCGATAAAGGAGCGAATGAATACGCCGGAGTTGCCGTCTGCCTCCTGTTTAAATTCGAGGGTAAGATCGAAATCGTTATAGTATTCGCGTGTGGCCAGATAACCGTATTGTTTGTCCGGGCCGCTTTCGCAGATAAGAAGTCCATCTTCAACATACCATTTTTCCGTTCCGTAGGCCTCCCAGCCTTTCAGGTCGACGCCGTTGAATAAATTAACTTCTTTCGTCTTACGCGGCAGTTCTTTGATCTTTATATTACGGAATGAGGCCGGATAGCCATGATCTTGTAAACAGATCACTCCACTGTGAGCCAGTCCGTATTCCGGCGCATGTGCCCATTTACCACTGTTCCTGCGTTCAAACCAATCGTCGGTCCATGCTTCAAATTCAAGGATCTTTACCCCATTGAGCCAATGTTCTACATGTCCGTTGTCGAATACGATTTTCGCATTATTCCATTTTCCTGCGGGGTTTACTTTCATCAGCGCCTTGTCGGGAAGGTACATGGCATAATCGACGCCCAGCTTTTGCCATTCTTCTAATGGTTCCGGAAAATTCGGCTCATCTATTAACTGATACTCCGGGCCGGTTACGTAAGGGACTTTAAATAACGGATTTTCAACAACATGATAAAGCATCCCGCTGTTTCCTCCTTTGGATAGTTTCCAATCCCACGACAATTCAAAGTTTTCGTACGCTTTAGCGGTAACAATATATCCGCTGGCGTCACTTCCTTCTCCTTTTGCCTGAATACATCCGTCGACAACGTGCCATGGCTCGGTAAGTGTTGTTCCGTTATAATCTTTCCAGCCATTCATCGTTTCTCCGTCGAAGAGTAATATCCACCCTTCCGCTTTTTCCTGTTCTGTAAGCATATTGTGTTTTTCCTTACAGGATGTAAAAAATAATGTAAGAACAACACATAACATGCTGCATGATCTGATTTTTTTTCTTTTGAAATACATAGTAGTTTTTTTTATGAATATGCGACAAAGATAATGGAAGTCGGAAAGAATTCAAAAAAAAGTAAACGTATTTTCGGGTACATTTTAGTTTTCCATTGCGATAGACAATGAAAAGATGCTTATGTTAATTTCGGGTATTTCAGACAATATCTCAACGCACGCAGACGTTGTCGCCCCTGTTGTGATTACGTCGTCAACGAGAAGGATGTGCTTCCCGACCAGGTGTTCCGCATTTGTCAAACTGAAAATTTTCTCAACATTTATATGTCGTTCAAAAACCGATTTACGGGTTTGCGATTCGGTATCCGTTATGCGGTTTATAGAAGTTTTATCTACTTCGCATCCGTAAATGGAGGCGATCCCGTTTGCGATGAGTTCGGACTGGTTGTACCCGCGTTTCTTTTCTTTTTTGCGATGCAAAGGAACAGGAATAATGGTATCGACCGATGCGTAAAATCCATATTCTTTTAGTTCAAGCGCTGCAATCCGTCCTAAATATTCCGCAAATGTTTTGTTATCGTAGTATTTAAATGAATGTATTAACTTTTGCGTAATTCCATCCTTTTCAAAGAACAGGAATGCAGTCACTTCGTTGACCTGCCGGAATCCTGCGAACAAGGCGCTTACCGGGTTGTCTTTATTTGTATGAAAATTGGTTTTGGGTAGATTGAATAAGCAGTGCAGGCAAATCTGTTGTTCGTTTTCGATCAGTGAATTTTTGCATAAGAGACATAACCGGGGATAAAACAAGTCGACAAAATCATTCAAAAGATGCTTCATGGTCTATATTGCTAAACAGGTCTTTCAAGGCTTTCATGATAAGGGGAGTTTCAAATCCCCGCGAAGATGCGAAACTGTATAATTTTCGGAAAATATCCTGGTCTGAATATCCTTTTATAGAGCGTTTTTTGCTTTTGAGTATATGGCTTAGTACAGACAGGTATTCGTCTTCGTCAATCGTATCCATTACGTCTGCATATATTTCCGGTTTTATCTGTCTCCTTTTTAATTCATAAATTATTTTTATGCATCCCCAGTGGTTGAATTTTAATTTATCATTGATAAAACCGCGGCAGAAGCGTTGTTCATCAATAAATTTTTCCTGAATAAGCCGGTTGATCACCCTGTTTTTGGCGTCTTCCGTCAGATTTGTAGCATTTAATTTTTTTCTGACGTCATAAATACATCGTTCTGCTTGTGAACAATATTTGGCCAGGTCGGATAATACTTCAGTTTCTGTTTTCATTTTTCTTTTTTATTTGATAGCAAAGACAAATCTGTTTTTTCCTGATAAATCACGGATTATTTCCACTTTCATAAATCCATTATCATACAGCATCTTAGTCGCCAAAACGTCGCACTGAGGGTTTATTTCAAAGCAGATCATGCCTTTCGGAGCGAGTTTGTGGCAGGCCAGACCGACAATTGCTTTATAAAATAATAAAGGTGTTTCATCCGGGACAAATAATGCACTGTGCGGCTCAAAGTTGAGTACGTTTGGAGACATCTCTTTGCTTTCGCAATTTTTGACGTAGGGTGGATTACTTACAATGATATCGAAGTTGCCGGTTATGGCTGCGAGCGTCGAAGGAGTATCCAGGATATCCGAACGATAGAACCGGATATCGGTATTGTTTAACAAAGCGTTCGTCTGTGCCGTTTGCAACGCCGGTTCTGAAATGTCTGTTGCGGATACTTCGGCATGAGGTATATGTTTGGCCAGTGCGATGGCGATACATCCGCTACCGGTTCCTATATCCAGTATTCGGATCGGGGTATTTCCCTGACGCTGTTTTATGAAAGATGATTTTATGATCATATCAACAAGTTCTTCCGTTTCGGGACGTGGTATTAAAACGGAAGGATTTACTTTCATCGGCAGACTGTAAAATTCCGTTTCTCCTAAGATATATTGTATCGGTTCTTGTTTTTTCAGCCTTTCTGTGATAGTATAAATCCGTTCTTTTTCGTTTTCAGGGATTTGTTTATCTTTGCATAAAATTTGCTGAAGATAAGATATTCCGCATATATTCGATAAGATCAGCCGGATAAAAAGATTAATTTCCTCCGGGGGATAACTGATAACCAGTGTTTTTTTTATATATGCGGTAATATCTTCCACGTTTCAGGATTTTTGTATGGTACAAAGATAGTACAAGCCGAGCGTAACACAAAATAAACTTGTTTATTTTTGTTGCCGAGGCGCCGCCTGTCTTCTATTTTATGATTAAAGATAGTGCAAGCAACTTGTTTATTTTTTACAGGGTAAATTTATGACTGTTTCGGAAAAATATATGTCCAGATGTCTGGAACTGGCAAAGAACGGCCGGGGTAATGTGGCTCCAAATCCTATGGTAGGCGCTGTAATTGTACGGAATGACCGTATTATAGGAGAGGGATATCATTGTTGTTACGGGGAGGCTCATGCCGAAGTGAATGCGATTGCGTCTGTAGATGATGAGCAGCTATTACGTGATGCAACCATGTATGTCAATCTTGAACCCTGTTCGCATTACGGTAAAACACCTCCCTGTGCCGAACTTATTATACAAAAAGGTATTCCACGTGTGGTCATTGCCGGTCCGGATCCTTTTCCTGAAGTCGCCGGTAGAGGAGTAAAGATGTTACGTGCCGCCGGGGTTGAGGTAGTTACGGGTGTTATGGAAAATGAGGCGCTTGAATTGAATCGCTTCTTTATGACTGTGTATAAAAAGCATCGTCCTTATATCATACTGAAATGGGCGCAGAGTGAGGACGGCTTCATAGACCGCATCCGAAAAGATCAAACGGAAGCGCCGGTATTATTGTCAACGCCGGTCACACGTCTTATGGTGCATAAACTGCGTTCGGAAGTACAGGCTATCATGGTGGGAACAAATACGGCCATTCTTGATAATCCTTCGCTGACGGTGCGATATTGGGCCGGTCATTCACCATTGCGTGTAACAATTGATCGTAATCAACGGATCCCGAAGTCTGCACATTTGTTAGACGGTAAGCATCCTACATTAGTATACGGAGAACCGGGCGATAATTCGATACATTTTTTAAGAAATATAATGGAGGAATTGTGTAAACGGAATATTCAATCATTGTTGGTAGAAGGCGGGGCGCAGCTTCATCGTTCTTTTTTGGAAGCGGGTCTTTGGGATGAAATAATTGTAGAAACATCTCCGGTGAGGCTGGGGACAGGTGTACCTGCTGCCGATTTAACTTATACCTCAGAAATGCAATTGTCGGAAGTAAAGCATGTCCCGTTTTATTCTCCGTGTCATAAAAAAACCTCTTTAATCGAGGTCTATACCCATCGTTAATACTGCGCGCGGCATAATTTTGTGATGTTATTTTAGATTTGCTGAACTCATCCTGCCTCCGGGTGAACTCAGCGAACGATTTGCTGAACTCATCCTGCCCTCGGGTGAACTCAGCAAATGATTTGCTGAACTCATCCTGCCCTCGGGTGAACTCAGCAAATCGTTCGGAGAACTCATCCTGCCTCCGGGTGAACTCAGCGAACGATTCGCTGAACTCATCCTGCCCTCGGATGAACTCAGCAAATCGTTCGGAGAACTCACCCGGCCCTCGGATGAACTCAGCAAATCGTTCGGAGAACTCATCCGGACGTCGGGGGAATTCAGCAAATCATTTGGAGAACTCACCCGGACGCCGGGGGGATGCAGCAAATCATTCGGATGATAGTATAAGTTCTTAAAATTAAGGTATCGTACACTAAAATAATATAAATATATGCCGGAAGTGTAGACTAATAAAAAAAATGTTGTTACTTTTGTCCACTCGAAAATAAAATATTAATAGATGGGAAAGATTAAATTTTGCGGGTTGTTGATAGTGGGATTGGCTTTTTTAATGTCTTCTTGCCTTGGAAATGATGATACGACTATTGACGACTGGAATCTGGGGAATGCACAAATATCTACATTCTCATTATCGAATGATTCCATAGAAGGCCTGTCTGATGTGGTCTTTACGATAGACCAGTTGAATGGAAAGATCTATAACCGGGATTCTATGCCCTATGGAACGGTCATTGATGAAAAAGTTATTTGTTCCATATCCTATGAGTTTGGCGCCCTCGGGACTATTTTTGTCAGTTCGGAAACCGGAGATACGGTCTATTGGAACGGGAGTGACTCTGTGGATTTCTCATCGCCTGTCCTGATTACGGTTTACCCGTATGACGGCGTTTCGACGAAGACATATGAAGCCTGGATAAATATCCACCAGGTAAATCCTGATTCGATGGTCTGGGAACTTTATTCCGGTTTAATTCCCGGCAAATCATTCAGTGAAATGAAAATTTTGTCATACAACGACTCCTATTATATGTATGCGAAGGATCCGTCAGGATTCGGAACAGGCGTTGAATGTAAACTTTATAGATCGGAAACTTCGGATATGGTGAAATGGGAACAGATCCCCCTGACCGGGATGCCCGAAAATACCGTATTGTCCCGGATGACCGAATATGAAAGCTTTCTTTACACGTTTACGACTGATGGTGAGTTGTATCGATCTGCTGATGGCCGAAGCTGGTCACAAGTTGAGGATGTACCCTATATACAAGTATTAATAGGTTCTATTCCTGAAATTAAGACAGGCGGGAGTCCGGTGTTGTCCGGCATCTCGAAGGTGGACGAAACCCTGCGGTTCGTTGTGATGAATGAAAATATGGAGTGGCAGACAGGGACTGTGGTACCTGCATCATTTCCGTTATCGGGATTTGACGCTCTGAATTATGAGGCGATGTATTATCCGTATTTGTCAATTTCCGGTGGACGTGACAGCGAAGATCATTTGTCCGGTATGACCTGGTCAACAATGAATGGTCTGTCGTGGATTTCCATTACAAATGAGCAGTCAGGATTCTCCTCACGTGAAGGTCCCGTATTTTTCTCTTATGATGACACTCTATTCTATCTCATTGGCGGCCTGGATGCTTCCGGGGCGGCTCTGAAAGACGTTTATTATTCGAAGGATAGGGGCGTTACATGGTGGCAGGATACGGTTCATATAATGCCGGAAGATTATTCGGCAAGAGGCTTTTCCTCAGTTATTATTGATAAAGATAATTTTATTTTGCTTTTCGGCGGAAAAGTGGGTAAGGATACAAATATTCTGAATGAACTGTGGCGCGGACGGATCAACCGCCTTGGCTTCAGGAAAGATTAGATATCCGTAAAGATATAATTTTATGTATTTTTTTTCGTTAGAAAGAAAGATTAAAAATGAATTTTGAGAGTTTTTTATTAAACCGTTTAACGAATGAATTTTACTTTTTTTCGACGAATAAGCTTTATGTTATTCCTGTGCCTTTCTTTTTTCAGAGCGGACGCTCAGGAATATCTATATGAAATCGGAGGAATGCTTGGCGGCGCTTTCTATATGGGGGATGCCAATAAAAATATGGCGTTTAAAAATATGAATCCTTCGGCGAGCATTATTTTTCGTTACAATGCAAACTTTCGTATAGCATTTAAAGCAAATCTGGCCTGGGCACGTGTGACCGGGTCGACGGAAGGGTTAGAGAACGTATTTCCGAATAATGCACAGGCCGATTTTGACAGAAATGTGATAGATCTGGGAGGGCAAGCGGAATTTAATTTTTTTCCGTATAGTGATAAATATCAGTATTTGCAGACGAAGCGTATTGCACCGTATATCATGGGAGGGCTGGGACTGTCGGTTGCACCCGGTAACGGAGGAACTTTTTTCAGTCCCCATATCTCGGTTGGTACGGGAGTAAAGTACAAAATAAAGAACCGCATCAATATCGGAGCGGAGTGGTCTATACGAAAGTTGTTCGGAGACGGACTTGATATAAACGGAGGGAATGAATTGCTGGATGATCCTTATGGTATAGAAGGCAGTTTCTGGAAAAATAAAGACTGGTACTCTATGTTGATGATTTCAGTGTCGTATGATTTTGGTCTTCGGGACTGTAATTGTAATAAGAAAGATGTAAATGAAATATATTAGACGTTATATGAAATGTCATTTATTGAGGAGATAGACAAAATGAGGCTACCGCAGCACGTAGCTGTGATTATGGATGGGAACGGACGTTGGGCCATGAATCATGGCCTGGATCGTAGTGAAGGGCATCGGGAAGGCGTTGTTTCAGTCCGTAGAGTAATGGAGGCTGCTGTTGAGGTCGGTTTGCAATATCTGACGGTCTATACCTTTTCTACAGAAAACTGGAATCGCCCGGAAGAAGAAATAAATGCGTTGATGACGATTATGGTGGCTGCAATTCACCGTGAAACACCGGATTTGATGAAAAACAATGTCCGGCTACTGGTGATCGGCGATATGATGCGTTTGCCGCGAGGAGTTCGTGAAGCCCTGTCGGAATGCCTTGAAAAAACATCGGTTAATACCGGAACGACCCTGATATTGGCGTTAAGCTATTCTTCCCGCTGGGAAATTGTACAGGCGGCAAAACGTATTGCGGAGAATGTTCAGGAGAAAAAAATGGATCCCGAAGATCTGGACGAGGAACTTTTTTCTTCCTACCTGACAACACGTGATATCCCGGACCCGGATTTGTTAATACGGACGGGAGGCGAGAAGCGTATAAGCAATTTCCTGTTGTGGCAATTATCTTATGCGGAATTGTATTTTACGGATGTTTACTGGCCTGATTTCAGAGAGAATGAATTTTATGAAGCAATCTTGTCGTACCAGCAAAGAGATAGACGCTTTGGTAGAACAAGTGAGCAAATAACTAAATCCTGATGTATGGATAAGAAATTACTATTATTTTGCACGTTTTTGTGCATTTCTTTTGGGGGATTATCGCAAACATCCGGCACGACGTCAATCGTGACGGATGTTCCGGCTGATACGACGATGTTGAATAGTCAGGATACGATTCCGGAAAGTGAAATCCCGGAAATTTTATATACTTTTGTTCAGAAGAAATATAAAATTCAGGATATTAAAGTTATTGGGGCTACCAATTATGATGATTTCGTATTGATTGGATTCTCGGGATTGTCTGTCGGTGATGAAATAAGCGTCCCCGGTGATGAAATTACGGAAGCGGTGAACCGTTTCTGGCGGCAGGGGTTGTTTTCAGATATAAAAATCCTTGCGACAAGAATGGTCGATGATAAGGTTTGGCTTGAAATACGCCTTAAACCTCGTCCCCGTATTTCCGAAATAACCTATAATGGAGTGAAAAAAGGGGAGCGTACAGATCTTGAAACAAGATTGAATCTACGTAAGGGGCATCAAATTACGCCTCATATCATAGACCGCGCGAAGACACTTATCAAAAAATATTTTGATGATAAGGGTTTTAAAAATGTTGATATTGATATCGTAGAAAAGCCGGAGCCAAATAAAGACGGCGAAGTGATCGTTAATGTTAACATTGATAAAAACGAAAAAACCAAAATACAAAAGATTTATTTTAACGGAAATGAAATGCTTACCGACTTTCAACTTCGTAAGGCTATGAAGAAGACGAACGAGCGTTTCAACATGATAGAACGTTTTCGGAACAGTTGGTTAGAACTGTTCAGTACGAAAAAGTTTACAACAGTAGAGTATGAGAATGATAAGAAGAACCTGATAGATCGATACAATGAATTTGGATATCGTGATGCGGTCATTGTTTCGGATAGCATAGCATCATTTGATGATAAACGTGTGAATATTTATCTGACGATAGAAGAAGGACAGAAGTTTTATCTGAAAAATCTCCGGTTTGTAGGTAACACAAAATATTCTTCCGATTATCTGGAAGAATTGCTCAATATGAAGCCCGGTGATGTTTATAACCAGAAAAAGCTGATGGATCGTGTGTATTCGGACGAGGACGCCGTTATGAATGTTTACTCAAATAACGGATATATGTTTGCCAATGCCGATCCGGTAGAGGTTGATATTGAGAACGATTCTATCACGTTGGAAATTCGTATCGTGGAAGGACCGCAGGCAACGATTAATAAGATTGTCATTAATGGAAATGACCGTTTGTATGAAGATATAGTCCGCAGAGAGTTGCGTACGAAGCCCGGAGATCTGTTTAGCCGTGAAGCGCTTATGCGCTCTTTACGTGAATTGGCGCAAATGGGCCATTTTGATCCGGAGAATATGAAGCCGGATTTCAATACCAATCCGGATAACGGGACGGTAGACCTGATTTATAACCTGACTTCTAAAGCGAACGATCAGGTTGAGTTTTCACTGGGTTGGGGACAGACCGGTATAATCGGTAAACTTGGTTTGAAGTTTACCAATTTCTCCATTACCAATCTGTTAAATACAAAGACATATAAGGGGATCATTCCTCAGGGAGAAGGGCAGACGCTGAACATCAGCGGTCAGACAAATGCCCAGTATTATCAGGCATACAGCATCTCATTTCTTGATCCGTGGTTTGGAGGCAAACGACCAAATTCACTATCTCTCAGCACTTATTTTTCCCGGTATACGGGTATCAATAACCGGTATTATAATCAGATGCAAAGCCAGGCGCTAAGTAATTATTATTATAACAATTCTTTATATGGTTATAACAATTATTATAGTAATTATGGTAATGATTACAGTAGTTATTATGAAAGCGCTTATGATAAGAGCAAATATATGCAGATCCTCGGTTTTTCCGTTGGTTACGGAAAGCGTCTGAACTGGCCGGATGACTATTTTCAGTTTATGGCGACCCTGAATTACCAGATGTATATGTTGAATAACTGGACCAGCGCTTCTTATCAGTTAGGATTGCCGGATGATGGAAATTATCATGATATTAACATGGAACTTACCTTACAGCGTAATTCTATGGATAATCCGTTATATACCCGTTTTGGCTCTCAGTTTATACTGACCGGTTCTTCTACGCTGCCTTATTCTCTTTTTGACGGGAAAGATTATAAAAATATGACTTCGGATGTGGAGCGGTATAAGTTAGTAGAATATTATAAAATAAAATTCAAGAGCAAGGTCTTCATCCCTCTTCTACCGCTTCCCCAATATGGCGGACCTCAACGTACACCGGTTTTGATGTCTCGTGTGGAAGTTGGCTGGATCGGCGATTACAATAACTACAAAAAATCTCCTTTCGGTACATTCTATGTAGGAGGCGACGGGATGACGGGCGGTTATAGCTATTATCAGGAAACAGTAGCTTTGAGGGGGTATGACAATGGGGAAATTGCCGGGAATAATTATTCGATGCCGAATGCCCGCGCTTATTCACGTCTGTCATTAGAACTGCGCTATCCGCTTATATTGGAGCCTTCAAGTACGATCTATGCGCTTATTTTTGGCGAAGCCGGAGACGCTTGGAATGGTATTTCTGATTTCAAGCCATTCAATCTGAAACGCTCGGCCGGCGTCGGAGTGCGTATCTTCCTGCCCATGATCGGCTTGATGGGTATTGATTGGGCGTATGGTTTTGACAAGCCTTATGGTTCTACGAACAGGGGTGGCGGAAACTTCCACTTTATACTTGGCCAGGAATTTTGATCATGGTGTTTTTATGTTAGTCTGACAAATGAGAGATAAAACTTTGACTGGTATTTTAAAAATTATGTAAATATGAAACGAGTATTTTTTATAGTAAGCATGGTGTTGTTTTGCTCATTGGCAACAACGACCGTGGCGCAGAAATTTGCGCTGATAGATATGGAATATATATTTAAAAATATTCCGGCGTATGAAATGACAAACGAACAATTGAGTCAGCTATCTGAAAAATGGCAGGGCGAAATTGACGCTTTACAGCAGGAAGCGCAGAATATGTATAAAAGTTATCAGAGTGATCTGGTCTTTCTTTCGGCCGAGATGAAAACCAAACGGGAAGAGGCGATTATTAAGAAAGAGCAGGAAGCACAGGATTTGAAACGTAAATATTTTGGTGCGGAAGGAGAGCTTTATAAGAAACGCGAGTCTTTGATAAAACCGATACAGGATGAGATTTATGAAGCAGTCAAAGCGATATCCGAAGATAAAGGATATCAGATGATCATCGACCGGGCGTCAGCGATGAGCATAATTTACGCTTCTCCCAAGATTGATATAAGCAATGAAGTGTTAGCAAAGTTGGGATATTCAAAATAAATATTTATCTTTGCGCGCTTGTCTTTTAAAGAATAGATATTAATTAAATAAAGGAAAACATGAAAAAAATTATTGTATCAATGTTGTTATTGCTTCCTTTGGGCCTGGCAGCTCAGGAAATGAAAATTGCTGTTGTAAATACACAGGAAGTATTTAATCTTTTGCCCGAACTTTCTAATGTAGAAAGTCAGATCGCAACTTTTGCCAAACAATATGAAGATCAGATGAAAGGGATGGAAGATGAATATAATCGTAAATATGCAGATTTGACCGCACAGAGTGATTCGCTGACAGAAAATATCAGAGTGCTTCGTTTGCAGGAGATTCAGGATATACAGAATCGTCTGGAGAATTTTGTTCCTACAGCGAGGCAGGAAATAGAAAAAAAACAGAATGAGTTGGTTGCTCCGTTGCAGGAAAAGATACATAAGGCCATCAAAGAAGTAGCGGATGAAAACGGCTATACTTATGTTATGTCGCCTCAGGTGATGCTTTATCAGGGAAGTTCGGCGATTGATGCAACAGACAAAGTGAAGGCGAAACTGGGACTGAAATAAATTATACCGAGTATCGAAAAGATGCCTGTGCCTGTTCAGGCGCAGGCATCTTTTATTTTTACTGCTAAATGAACAGGAATTATCCTATAGGAATATTCGACTCCGGTTACGGAGGGCTGACGATCTTTGAGCATATACGCCGGTTGTTGCCGGGATATGATTACATCTATCTGGGGGATAATGCCCGTGCGCCATACGGCATCCGTTCGTTTGAAATCGTTTACCGGTTTACACGTCAGGCAGTGAAGAGGCTTTTTGACGAAGGGTGTCCGTTCGTTATACTTGCCTGCAATACGGCTTCTGCAAAGGCGTTGCGTACCATACAGCAATGTGATTTACCTGTTTCGGCGGATCCTTCCCGGAGGGTATTGGGGATTATACGTCCTACCGTGGAAATGCTGGGCACATTAAGTAAAACGCAGCATATTGGGGTGATGGGTACAACCGGAACCATATCCTCCCAATCTTATTCATTGGAGATTGCCAAGCTTTATCCGGATATGACAGTGACAGGCGAAGCTTGTCCGATGTGGGTGCCGCTTGTGGAGAACCGGGAATATGACAGTGACGGAGCGGATTATTTCATTCGGAAACATCTGGATCACTTGTTTGCGATGGATCCACAAATTGATACCTTGGTGCTCGGATGTACGCATTACCCGCTTCTTGAGGCTAAAATACGCAAGTATATGCCGGAAGGTGTGAATTTGTTTTTTCAGGGTCCTTGTGTGGCGGAAAGCCTGAACGATTATCTGTTGCGTCACCCGGAGATGTCTTCCCGCTTGTCGGAAAACGGCTCATGCCGTTTTATGACAACAGAATCCGGGGAGAAATTTTCAGAAGCCGCTTCATTGTTCCTGAAACGTTCTGTGGATGTGGAGCAAGTTGCTTTAGGGGATAAATGAATTAACATCTTATGAAATCTCTTCGCCTGTTAATTTTTCTTTATCTGTGCCTGTTCATCTCTTGTGGAAATGCACAGAATAAAAAAACGTCCGAATATGACTGGGACGCGAAGATGAAGGATATGGGGTTGATAGACGTTTGTTTCTGGGAGCCGTTGATACAATCTTATCTGGTATACAAAACCGGAGATAATTTTACGGGAGAGCCATTGTATGATTCAACGTTGACCAGAGCCTGGCTCCACCCGCGTGCGGCAAAAATGCTGATACACGCGCAGGATTTGTTGAAAAAAGAGCGGCCGGATTTATCTCTGTTGATATACGATGCTGCGCGTCCGATGGAAGTGCAGCGGAAAATGGCAGAATGGGTGAAGAAAACAAATAATGAATATTACGTGGCTGATCCTGCAAAAGGAGGCGGACTGCATAATTATGGGATGGCGGTCGACGTCACATTGGTGGATGAAAACGGGGAATGGTTGCCTATGGGAACGCCTTTTGATTTCTTCGGGCCGGAAGCCCATACGGATAAAGAAGAGGATTTGCTGAAAAAACGCCGGATCTCTCCGTCCGAATATAAGAACCGCAAATTTCTCCGGCGTATCATGGAAAAAGCAGGATTTAAGTCCGTTGCCAGCGAATGGTGGCATTTCAATGCCTGTTCACGTGAAGAAGCAAAGGAAAAATACTTATTAATAGACCGGTAAAGCCTTTTCCCC
>JAIRKN010000058.1 GCA_031260095.1 Tannerella sp.
GGATTCGGACGTAAGCTTTTTGATCATCTGGAAGAGTTGAATACCAAGCCTGATCAGGTGGATATAATCCTGCTTACGCATATGCACGGCGATCATATCGGAGGGTTGCTGCGCGATGGGAAAAAAGCATTTCCGAACGCGGATCTTTATATCTCTAACGTTGAACATGACTACTGGATGAACGAAGATAAAGAGGCGCAGGTGAATGTAATAAATGTATATAAAAGCAATTTGAAGTTGTTTGATGCGCAAGCATTGAATGATGCAGCGACGGATTTGATTTCCGGAGTAAAAGCCTTTGCAGCGTATGGGCATACGCCCGGACATACGGCTTTTATGTTTGAGTCTGATGGCGTAAAACTGTTAGTCTGGGGGGATCTGACACATGCCATGAGGCTTCAGATGCCCTGTCCGGAAGTCGCGGTAACCTATGATGTAGATCCTGTCGCAGCAACTCAATCACGTAAAGAGATACTGGAATATGTCTCCCGGCATAAAATACCCGTTGCAGGAATGCACATTGCCTTTCCGGCTATGGGAGCCGTTTCTTCCGGTCAGGAAAACGGGTATATTTTTAGAGCGTTTGAATGACCCACCCTCCGTTGCTTAACAGCTTCACTGCACGAGGCCGGCCGTTTGCATTTTACCGCCCCCCAGTCATCGCGGAGGCATGTACCGCGTCATTGCAAGACTCTATATTTTTCAAATAAACAAGGAGGGAATGACATGATCGTCATTGCGAAGGCGAAGTCCGAAGCAATCCGGTAGAATAATATCAAAAATTACACCATGCGCGGTGTAAATTGCTTACCGATCGTTTGGGGGAAAGCCGGCGAGCCATTTTATGGTCGAATTAAAGAATAAATAGACTGTGTATAGAATCTGTAAGCCCTTTTTTTTGCTATCACAGGAACATGACGGATGGTTTTTCCGGATTTGTTTTATCGTTTAGCATATTCTTTTGCGCAGGTATCCAATGCATTATACCATTCCTCGCCGAACTTGCGGATAAGCGGCTCGCGAAGAAACCGGTAGACCGGGATCCGTTTTTGTTCGCCTAAGACTTCCGCTGCGCGGCAGACTTTCCACCGGTGGTAGTTGACCGCTTTATAATATTTATATTTCGTGATACGTACGGGATACAAATGACAGGATACAGGCTTTCTAAAATCTGTGCGTCCTTCATAATAGGCCTTTTCTATGGCACACTTACAGATACCGGCGGTATCGTAACAGGTGAAAACGCAATTTTTACCGTTTACGATCGACGTGACAATGTCATTGTCGCGGTCAATATATCCGACTCCCTGTTTGTTGATGACGGCCTGAGCTTCCGGTGCAAGATCATTCCATACGACAGGAAGTAATTTACGCAGGACGTCAAACTCTCTTTTTTCAAGCGGCGCTCCGGCGTCTCCATCCACACAGCACTCCCCTTTGCATTGCGCGAGGTTGCAATGAAAGAAACACTCGATAAGGTCGAGGCTAATTATTGTATCGTCAATTTCTATCAAGGGTTTAGTAATATATTAAAAATGTCGGCCGGAATCAATCCTTCCAATATCTGTTTGATCGAATTGTTTTTATCAACATACTGTAAGGTGATAGTTGCCATTTTACTTTTGTTTTTACAAAAAGATCTTTTCCGTCGATGCAAACGAACAAATGCTTTCATTGTGTTGCAGCCGGGAGATCAAATATACTTTCTGCTATCTGTATATTTTCCAGAAAGCGTTGCGCTTCGAGGGTAAGCTCTTTAACTGTTTCAGGATATTTTGAAGCCTGATTGACAGTTTCTCCCGGATCTTTTTCCAGGTCATACAAAAGAGGGATTGCGTGTATTATCCGGTCTTTTGATCCGTAGGCGGCTCTTGAAACAAAATGGATTTTGTATTTCCCTTTTCGGAATGCATATAATTCGTTTCCTCTGAAAAATGGGAAGAAATGGCGTATTCCCGTTTCTTTTTGTGCGAGTGTACTCAAGAGCGATACGCCGTCATACTCCCTGTGGGAGGGTAAAATGACTCCTGCCATCTCGCAGAAAGTGGGTAAGATATCCAGAGCGCTTCCCATATCCGAAACGACGGAAGGCGTCACGTTTGCTCCCCAGATAATACAGGGAACCCGGAAACCTCCTTCGCAGGTTGACGCTTTACCGTCTTTTAACAATCCTGCCGATCCGCCGTCTAATCCGTAACTTAGCCACGGGCCGTTATCGGAAGTAAAGACTACGATCGTATTCTTCTCCAGATTGTTTTCTTTCAAGGTCTTGATTATTTGTCCGATACTCCAGTCTATTTCTTCTACCGCATCTCCATATTTTCCACGGATAGATCTTCCCTGAAAATCTTCGGAGGCATACAATGGAATGTGAGGCATCGGATGAGCCAGATAAAGAAAGAAAGGTTGTTTTTTCTCTTCTTTAATAAAACGAACGGCATATTCGGTAAGTCTTTTGGTAAACTGTGTCTGATCCGGCTCCCATTCGATCACCTCACGCTGATTATAGAACGGAAGCGGGTAAGGATAGTTTTCGTTTCCATTTATCATTTGTTCCTTCCGGCTCATATCGTTTGAGTAGGGGATGCCATAATAATAATCAAATCCATGATTCCATGGCATAGATCCTTCCTTATGGCCTACATGCCATTTCCCGATACACACATTCGTATATCCTGCCTGTTTCAGCAAAGAGGCAATCGTCACTTCTTCCTGTGGCAATCCCTTTGGTGAATTGGGAAATAAGACCTCTTTTTCATTCCCGTACATACCGGTACGCACACCTAACCTTCCCGTTAACAATCCGGCCCTACTGGGAGAGGACACGGCTGCGGAAACATAAAAATTAGTCCATTTTTGCCCTTCATTGGCAAGTCTGTCAAGATGAGGGGTTTTGATCGTGGGATGTCCGAAACATCCCAGATCTCCATACCCCAGATCATCACAATTAATAATGATGAAATTAGGTTTATGTACCGGTTTTTCCGTAGCGTTCATTACCAAACCGGTTGGGAAGAACAAGCCTGCCGGGGTAATCGCTGAAAGTTTTATTATCAGATTCAT
>JAIRKN010000109.1 GCA_031260095.1 Tannerella sp.
GCATAGAACGTTAATCCGGGAATCGTTTTAATACCGAGTTTGGAGGTGATGTTTTTGCGATGTGTCAGGACGGTATTTAAGCTGATACATAAGTGTTCCGCGACTTCTTTATTTGTTTCGCCTTTTACAATTTGTTTGAGTACTTCGATTTCGCGTGAAGAAAGATTTTTGCTGCCCTCTTTTTCTATTCCGCAGACTATGGGGGCGAGAATACGGTAGCGTATCCGGTTGTGTTGCTTGATATCCGTATGTAGTGTGTTGATGGCAAATATGACCGCATAACACAGGTTTTCATCATAGTTGCCCGATAGATGTTTTATTATGATATGTTTTAAATCAGTAAGGAGCGCTTCCGTCGGTTCTTCAAGGTCGGGTATACTCACCGGATGATAGGTCAGGGATTTGTTTTTGGTTTGTTTTTCGCACAACCGGGTAATGTGGGGAAACCATTCGGATTCATCTGTCTCTATTCGTTCCAGGAGGCGTTTCCTGAAAGTTTCGAATAACTTTCCGATAAGTGTGAGGGATTCGTTTGCAGGGTCGCTGACCGATATGAAGGAGCGCAGGTGACGTTCGATATTAGGGAGTTGTGAGTATAGATAATATTGATTTGTTTTGGTTAGATAATCAATGATCTGCGCGAGATGAAAGCCTTGAAGTTTCTTTTCCGGAAAATAACTTTCATTCAGGAACGTATTTATCATTGTAATGAAGAAATCAATATTGATATCATGTTTGTTGCATATTTCCTGTGCCGTATTTTCTCCAAGCCCGAGCCGGATGCCAAACCTGTTAATAACAGGAATGAGTGAAGGGTGTTCTTCCACCACCTCACTCATTCTCATATTTGCATATATTAAAGGCAATTTATGCTTCCTCCCATTGTTTACGGATTAGCTCAACGCCGGCTGCGGCCGCTGCGTTACGGTCTTCGGCTTTGCTTCCACATTCGAAGCTGATATACTTATCAAAACCAATGATTTTCAATCCGCGGAATCCGTCCACATAATTATCCGCATCGCCGTCCTCGCCCGGCATCAGGCGTCGTTTACGACTTGCAATATGTACGTGCTGAATATACTTCCCTCCGGAGATGAACGCACCCATGTCGGACGTTTCTTCCCAGGTCATGTGCCAGAAATCGCCGAGGCATGTCACGCCCGGATTGTTGATGTCGCGACAAATGGATGCGGCGTCGGCGACCAGACGCAGATAAAACGCTTCGCGGCGGTTGAGCGGTTCGAGTATGACCGTTGTTCCGTTCTCCGTAGCAAACGTTCCGAGTTCATCAAACCATTGGCACAGAAAATCGCGCGTTTCCTGCGTATGTGGTTTCACCGGTTTTTGCGAATTGAAAGCGGGTACAATGATAACGCCGGTTGAGCCTAATGCTCCGGCGGCGGTTATGATCTCGCGCATGGAATCGCGGCACTCGTTTCGTACACTCTCTTCTTCCGATAACATGAAACCTTTGAAGCCTGCACAGATCGCGCTGATTTTAATGTCACGCCCGTTCAACGCCTGCTTCAATTCATTTACACGACCCGACAATCCGTTCCCACCGACTTCAAGCCCTTTAACGCCGAGCTTTTCCATGAAATCCAGTTTGCCGCTGAGAGACTCTCCCTCAAGCGTCCATTCCTGGAACGAAATGTTTACATCCTTGCCTTTGCCTGTGCAGCAAGCGTCTTTGCTGTCTTTGCAGCAACTTTTTTCCTTCGTTCCTCCTCCGCAGGCGGACAAGGCTGCGCCGCCGACTGTTGCGGCGGCCGCCTTTAAAAAGTTTCTTCTGTCCAGTGCCATGACTTTAACGTGTTTGGTTACCCTGAGGTTTTCCAGGAATATGGATAAAGTCGTGCAACTTAAATTCTTTCCCCGAGCCGTATCCGTTAATAGCCATCTTGTTCTTCAGATCAATATCTTTCGGATAGAGGTCAAGCGGGGAAGCTGTCATTTCGTCCCATGTGACTTTCACACCGGTGTAGGCCGATTCGCGTCCCATGATAGCGGCCATGTTGGCGACGGCCGTTTCGGAAGCCTGTTCGATCGGTTTCCCGCTACGGATGTGGTTGATCCAGTTCACGTGTTCCAGCGTGTACGGGTCGGTTTGCTTGTAGTTGGCACGTTCGGCTTCGCCGTCAAATACCCACACCGTATTGCCTTTCAAATCTTTGATTATGGCGTTCCCTGTTGGCGAACCGTTTGATGACCATGAGCCTTTCGTTCCTTGAAAAAATTCGCTCACGTTGCTGACCGTTTCGTGTATCTGGCGGCACATGCTGTGCACGTGAATGCCGTTTTCCATTTCAAAGTCGATACTGAAATTGTCGAACTGATTGCCCGTGACACGGCGCTGACGTGAGCCGAAGCCTACGGCGCTCTTCGGTTTTAATCCTGTAAACCATGTTAGAACATCCAGATTGTGCACATGCTGTTCCACAATGTGGTCGCCCGACAGCCATATCCAGTTCACCCAGTCGCGGATCATCCACTCGCCGTCCGACCATCCGGGCTGGCGGTCTCTGTACCACAACATGCCGCCGTTCCAGTAAACCGTACCGCCGGTGATTTCGCCGATAGCGCCGTCCATAATCAGCTTGTAGGATTCTACATAGCTGCGCTGGTGGTGACGTTGCGTACCGGTCACGACGCACAGATTCTTTGCAGCAGCCTGTCTGGAGGAAGCCACGATCATACGATAGCCCACGGGGTCTACGCAGATCGGTTTTTCAAGGAAAGAATGTTTCCCTTTTTCGGTTGCGTACTGGAAATGAATCGGGCGGAAATTAGGGGGAGTCGCCACGATGATGACATCTACTCCACTGTCAATAACCTGTTTGTAAGCATCTAATCCGGTGAAGCGCTTGTTTTCCGGGATGTCGATGTTCTTTTCACTTTTCAACTTGCCGGCCAAATTGTCTACCCTGTCTTTGAAGGTGTCGCCCAGGGCTGTAATTGTCACGCCGTTAGCTGCGTTCAAAAAGTTGAATGCAGCGCCGGAACCGCGTCCGCCGCAACCGATGATGCCGGCTTTCAGTTCCTTACCGTCTGTTGCAAAATCTACCAAATCAGGCACATAATATGTTCCCCGTTCTTTAAGAGGTACGTTGGCCGGAGCATTACCGCTTCCTCCGGAGCATGATGTTAACGCACTTCCGCTCCCAACCATTCCTGCTGCACCGGCAAGCGCCGAACTTTTTAAAAATGTTCTTCTACTAATACTGTTTTTTCCCTTTTTCATGATGTTTAATTTTTAAAAATGTAATGTGTATATGTTATTTTATCATTTCAATATAGATGTATCCGGTTCGCAAACAATCCGAAAACCGATCCCCCGGATATCGGAATACCACCAGATGCTTTTAGGTTGTTGCGGGTCGGTTTTCAGCCATTCGTCATGATATGTATGAGAACGTGCTGCACAACGCAAATCGGCGGCGTCCGAATTATAGAATCCTCCGCGAACGACCCATTCTTCTCCTTCGGTTGCAAGTGGGTCCGTCACGCTTTCCCCTGTTTTACTATATACATCAGATGTATATTTGTCCGCGCAATATTCCATCACGTTTCCAAGCATATTTTTTAGTCCGAACGGATTTGCCTTTACATTTTCAGGCGTCTGTGTGCGGTTATTACTGTTTTTTTCATAGACCACAAAATCACGGATTACTTCTGTCTTCGCACTGAAAAATTTGCGCATGAACCCTTCATCCGAATAATCCTTCGGTTTTCCTTCAAAAAAGTAAGGTGTTTCCGTTCCTCCGCGCGCGGCGTATTCCCATTCTGCTTCCGTTGGCAGGCGGTACTTCTTTCCGGTCTTGAGAGACAACCATTGGCAGAATGTCTCCGCCGCATAATGGGTCATAGTAATAGCCGGACGTGAACCGCCGCCCCATCCTTGATCGGGAAATCCGAACGGAGGCGTAGGCCCTGTTATAGCGTCCACATCCGGACGGCTGTTATTGGCATATACCGTTTCGGGAGGCGTACGCCCTTCGCTCATCGTCTGTGAGTAGAATGCCCAGTATTGATCCCACGTAACTTCTACTTCCGCCATGAAAAACGGGCTTACGGTTACGTTACGTACCGGCGCTTCGTCTTCCTTGTGGAATGATTCTTTCTTATCGCTTCCCATCCTGAATACGCCTCCTTTTATGGCGATCATGTGGAATGACACAGTCGTTCCGGGAATTTGTTCGGTATAATTATCAAAAGACGTTACGACAGTTGCCGAGTCAAATACAGGGCCGTTTTCCGTACTACTTCCCGCTCCCGGTATTCCGGTCAGTTTCCCGTGGCTGTAATTCGGATTATAATGGCCTGCATCCAAGTGGCAACTTATGCACTGCAGATCAAGTTTTTTTTCGTTTTCCTCATAATAAAGGTGAGCGGTGATGCCATCATCTGTAATACCGGAAGGGAAAAGATTCCGGTGACACTCTTTACATGATTCGTTGGGTATATATTTGATTGCATGTTCTAACTCGGATTTCATATCCCAGTTAAAATCGGCGCTATCTTTGGTCAGATAGCTCCATACATCTTTCATTCCTAATTTAACTTTTGCAGAATAGTGATTCCATGTCTGATCTTTGGGCGGTAAGTGACAGTCGACGCAATGCACTGTGACTCCGCTTCCGTTATTTACATGTACAGATTGCTTCCAACTTTCCTCCACATGCGGATGAACGTGGCATATCATACATGATTCATCACTTGAATAATATACGGAAACCTGATAGGCTGAAACAAAAATGATAAAACCGGTAATGATTCCGAAAAAGAAAATCCACTTTTTCTTTCCCTTTTTCTTCTTACCGTCGTATCTTAGTCTACCCATTCTACCCATTTTCTGTCATTATCATAGCCTGCGGCTATCATTGTTTCAATGAATTGCATACCACGTACTCCATCATAAACATTGGGGAAGTCAAGATATTCCGCTTTTGGCGTTTCTCCGGCGATACGCGCCTTAACCGTTAATGCGAAATTTCTGTAAATGTTTGCAAATGCTTCGATGAATCCTTCCGGATGTCCTCCCGGTATGCGGATATTCCATTTTGCCGGATCGCTCAGGTAGGCATATCCGTTTCCGATTCTTATTTCTTGTGTAGGACTGTCCGCCCACTTGGCGTATAATGTGTTAGGTTCCATCTGTTTCCATTCCAACCCGCCTTTTTCACCATAAATACGTATGCGTAAATTATTTTCTTCTCCGGTTGCTATTTGTGAGGTTTGTAATATTCCTGTTACCCCGTTTTCGAAATGCATGAATGCCGCCGCATCATCATCAATAGGCCTTCCGGGGACAAATGCTTTTAATTCCGCACAAATCTCTGTTACTTTAAGCCCTGTTACATATTCGCTCAAATGCCAGGCATGTGTGCCGATATCGCCTACACATCCACCTTTGCCCGAAGTTTTCGGGTTCGTACGCCATCCGGCATTATTACCTCCCTCCAATTCAATGCGCCGGGCAAGCCATCCCTGTGAATATTCAACGAAGACACGACGTATTTTACCAAGGTCACCGCGCGCTATACGTGCTTTGGCTTCTTTTATGGCAGGATATCCGCTATATACATGTGTCAGGGCCAGTGTACGTCCGTTTTTTTCTACTTTTTCCTGTAATGCTTTGGCCTCTTCCAGCGAGAAGGTCATAGGTTTATCGATCACAACATCATAGCCATGATCCAATGCCATGGCAGCAGGTTCGTAATGTACGTGATTCGGCGTAACGACAACAACAAACTGCATGCGTTCGTCATCAGGCAATAATGCTTCTTTTTCAAACATCTCGTGATAGGTTTCGTATATACGATCATCCGAGACTGAGTAGTAACGTCCGGATTTATAGGATATTTCCGGGTTGATACTGAAACATCCGCAAACCAATTCGATCTGACTTTCCATTAAGGCGGCACGTATGTGGACAGAACCAATAAATCCATCCAATCCTCCTCCTATGATTCCCATGCGTAACTTTTTGTTTCCCATGTTATTGTGCTGTTTATATTGTTAATAGTTCTTTTTTTAGGGCATAAAATTAATGGATTATTTTTATATGCAAAAATGAATAGAAAAAAACACACGTCTTTTATAGAAGATTAACTTATCTTTGATAATAGAAATCGAAAATTTATGTTTGTATTGTTCTAAAAATCTGCATAATGTTTTGCTAAAAATGCAGAATACGGATTGCGTTTGACTACAAAAATAAGCAGGTTTATTTTGTACTTCTCCCGGCTTGCACTATATTTGTCCCCATATATGGAAAATGTAGAAAGACAGCAGATGATTCTGCGGACGGAAGATCTGGTTAAGAAATACCGCAACCGGACGGTTGTGAATCACGTATCCGTCAATGTAAAGCAGGGTGAAATAGTAGGATTACTCGGGCCTAATGGTGCGGGTAAGACAACCACTTTTTATATGACCGTAGGTCTTGTAACTCCTAATAATGGTAAGATTTTTCTTGATGATTTGGAGATTACGGATTATCCGGTTTATAAGCGTGCCCGTCAGGGTATCGGTTACCTGGCTCAGGAGGCCTCTATTTTTCGTAAAATGACGGTGGAAGATAATTTAAAGGCGGTTCTTGAAATGACGGACAAACCGAAAGATTATCAGAAAGAGAAGATAGAAAGTCTGATTGATGAGTTCGGTTTGCATAAAGTGAGGAAGAATCTTGGCGATCGTCTTTCGGGAGGTGAACGTCGTCGCGCGGAGATCGCCCGGTGTCTGGCTATAGATCCTAAATTTATTATGCTTGACGAGCCTTTTGCCGGAGTGGATCCGATTGCCGTACAGGATATACAAACAATCGTTGGTCGTCTTAAACATAAAAATATCGGAATCCTGATAACCGATCACAATGTTCATGAAACATTGAGTATAACCGATCGTGCCTATCTCCTGTTTGAAGGAAAAGTTTTATTCCAGGGAACAGCCGAAGAACTGGCGGCCAATGAGATTGTTCGTGAAAAATACTTAGGACGCGATTTTGAACTTCGAAAGAAAACCTTATAGCCTTTACTTTATCCCGCGCTTATTTTTTTCATCATTTTTGCGCATATTACAAACAATATTAACCCGGCTATTGCGATGATTATTGTCATAATTATGTCTTCTGTTTCCGGTATTTCGGATGTAATGTTTTTGTCCGAATCCGGGAAGAATCCCATATAACTTCCGGTTACGGCAATTGCATTATTTAAGAAATGGGCAAATACGGGTACCCAGATGCTGTTGCTCCAATATAGTAGATATCCGAGGAATACACCTAACAGGATGCGTGGTATGAAGCCGTAAAACTGAAAGTGTATGGCGCTGAAGAGGATGGCGACGATCCATATAGCCATGTGGGGATTGGCCGTTTTTTTTCTTATAATCGAAAGAAGAGCGCCTCTGAATAGAATCTCTTCCGACAGACCTGCCATTACTGCAATAATGAAAATGTTTATTATAAATGGAATGATGCCTTTTTCAGAAAGCATACTTTCTGTGATTTGAGTAAGATTTTCTTCCGTTTCATACATCCATTTTTCCAAAGGGGACATACATTCAGGCAAGTGTATTTTTTGATTAAGGTAGGATGTAATATCAATTGCCGGTATTATCAGAAATACCATAAATGTCACTAATATAAATATACGTAAGTCGGATATTTTTCGGAAATGCAGGAATTCTCCGGGGGTGCGACTGCACAAATAAGCGGTGCAGATACCCGGTAGTATAAAGATGAATAGATCGGAAATAAATTGTATTGCGTGTATATTATAGAATGACGGATCACCATTCGCCGTCATATCGAACAGGCTGTTCAGTGCATAAGTAATCACTGAGCCTAATGTCAGGCCAAGCAGGAATAAATAAGATAATATTCCTAACTGAAACCACGTCGAACGGTTTGAAAAAATACCTTTCATGAAGATGATATTTGAAAAAAGAGGGTGAAATCATCTTGTGATACACCCTCTTTCATTTATTGAAAAAAAAATGTTTACTTTTTGGGTATAGCTTCTTTAACAACCATCTGGCGTCCTTCAAGTTCTTTTTCATTCAATTCATTGATGGCCTTTTTAGCCTCTTTGTCGTCTTGCATTTCAACGAAAGCAAAGCCTTTCGAACGACCCGTTTCACGGTCTTTGATTACTTTTACCGAGTCAACAGTTCCATATTGCTCCATAATTGATTTCAAATCATCTTCCCGAATACGATAATTAAGGTTTCCTACATAAATGTTCATATAAATAAAAATTAAAAAATAAATAATACCCTGCAAAGGAAAGGATTTATTTTTGATAAACAAGTTTTTTGGAGATAAAAAGTAAAAAATATTATTTGAACTCTTCCCACAGCGCTGAATAAATGGTTTGTCGGGTAGAACATACCAGATCATCTTTTTCTTTTTGATAGGGCACAACGGGAGGATGTATAATCATTTCCATACGATGTGGTCGTACGTCCCAGGAGCCTATGGGCATTACTTTATAGGGTCCGTTGAGCGTTATGGGAATGATCGGTAATTGTTGGTCAACCGCAATTTGGAATGCTCCTCTTTTGAATCGTCCCAGATGACCGTCGGGTGTGCGTGCTCCTTCCGGGAAAATAATAAGCGAACGGCCATGTTTTAGTTTTCGTTCCGCTTCGGCCACGCTTTTTTGTGCAGAGCGGGCCGAAGAGTTATCCACAAAGATAAAACCGGCCATACGACAGGCATAACCAACGAATGGTATTTTAGCCAGTCCCTTTTTCATCATCCATTTTATAGGAGTGCCCAGAAAACCGTATATAACGAAAATATCATAGGCGCTTTGATGATTGGCTACAAAAACATACGATTGTCCTTTTTTTATATTATTCCTTCCCTTTACACTTACCGGACATAGGGTTAATATACATGCCATGCGCGACCAGAGTGCGCCGGGATAATAGGAAAAAAAACGTTCTCTTCCCAACAGACAACCTATGATCACAATCACGGCTGTTAGTAGGGTTAATACGGCAAATACAGGTATGACGATCAGCCGGAAATATATCTTATACAATATACGTAACATGCTATTTTGTTAAAAACATTTGCAAAAATAAAAGGAAAAATGAATTTCTTTATCATTTTCTCCTTAAAAAATTTTTCAGATCGGTTTATTATTACTTTATTTGTAGCAGAAAAAAAGCAATACAAATTAAAAAGATTAATATGATGAACACATTAATGAAGAGTTTAGGAGCTGTTATTCTTCTTATTGGCGTAGGAATGTTGGCTTTTGCGGCATTTACGGGTATACGAAGTAATACGATTCTGGCTATAGGATTAGCCACTATTATTATTGGCTTTTTGGCCCACATATACCTCAATAAGAAATTTGAGTAATATTTTCTACAAAAGGTAAACCCGGGCGCGTCGGTTATCTGATGCGCCCTTTTTGTGCCATAAGGCCGGAAAAACCGTCGGCTAACAAGATAAAAACTTAAACTGAATTGTTCCATAACATTTTAGTAATGAAAAAAAATCAATTCACACCACCGTGCGCAATATAAAGGATTGCTAAAATATGCGGGTTCCGTCTTTTTTTTGTGTAGTTACATAATAATGTTTAATTTTACAACCGGATTCGAGATGATATGTGTACATTAAACTTTATAAATTAGATATATGAAACGAGATCATGTGATTTTTGAAATTATTGAACGCGAATATCAGCGTCAGTTGAAAGGGATTGAATTGATTGCTTCCGAGAATTTTGTCAGTGAACAGGTTATGCAGGCGATGGGGAACTGCCTGACGAATAAGTACGCCGAAGGATATCCGGGCAAACGGTATTATGGGGGTTGTGAGGTCGTAGACGAGAGTGAGAACCTTGCCATCGAACGTCTTAAGAAACTGTTTGATGCGGAATGGGTCAACGTGCAGCCTCATTCCGGGGCGCAGGCGAATGCTGCGGTATTTCTTGCGGTTATGAATCCGGGAGATACGTTTCTGGGGTTAAACCTGTCGCATGGAGGGCATTTGTCTCACGGATCGCCGGTCAACAGTTCCGGGATCCTGTATCGTGCGACCGAATACAATGTGCGCGAAGATACGGGGCGTGTGGATTATGAGCAGATGGAGAAAGTCGCTTTATGCGAGAAACCGAAACTCATCGTCGGCGGAGCGTCTGCCTATTCCCGTGAGTGGGATTACCGGCGGATGCGTGAAATAGCGGATCAGGCAGGCGCCTTACTGATGATCGACATGGCGCATCCGGCAGGACTTATTGCGGCGGGACTACTCGATAACCCGCTGAAATATGCGCATATTGTCACCTCCACGACCCATAAAACATTGCGCGGCCCACGCGGAGGCGTGATCTTGCTGGGCAGGGATTTTGAGAATCCATGGGGTAAGAAAACGCCGAAAGGGGAGGTGCGGATGATGTCGCAGTTGCTTGATTCGGCTGTTTTTCCGGGCATTCAGGGCGGTCCGCTCGAACATGTGATTGCGGCGAAAGCCGTATCTTTTGATGAAGCGTTGCAACCCGAATACAGGGAATATCAGGCGCGGGTGAAAGCCAATGCCGCAGCCATGGCCGGAGCCTTTACGGATAAAGGATATAAGATCATATCGGGAGGAACGGATAATCACAGTATGCTGATAGATCTTCGCAGCAAATTTCCGCAGCTGACCGGGAAGGTGGCCGAAAACGTGCTGGTGAAAGCAGATATTACCGTCAATAAGAATATGGTACCGTTCGACAGCCGTTCGCCGTTCCAGACTTCGGGTATACGTGTCGGGACGCCGGCCGTTTCTACCCGCGGAGCAAAGGAAGCGCTGATGGGTGAAATTGTAGAAATGATAGACCGGGTATTATCTGATCCGGAATCGGAAGCCACCGTCCGTTCCGTGCGCGAGAGGGTGAATGCTACGATGAAGGAATATCCCCTGTTTGCATGGTAAAGCGTTAACGGGCCGCGACAGCCGGAGGTCTTTATGGAAATAATTATCATACTCGGATTGATTCTGCTTAACGGGATCTTATCAATGTCTGAAATCGCGCTTATTTCGGCGCGGAAAGCGCGTCTGGACGCACAGGCTAAGAAAGGGAAAAAATCAGCACAAAAAGCATTGACACTGGCCAGGGAGCCGGACCGGTTTCTTTCGACGATACAGATTGGTATCACGTTAACCGGCATCCTTACCGGTTTGTTTTCGGGTGAAGCATTTGCGGCAGACCTGGCCGAGGTCGTATCACGCATTACGGTTCTGCAATCGTATTCGTATATGATATCCAAATTAGTGATTGTCGTGATTGTGACCTATCTGACCCTTGTGTTGGGCGAGTTGGTGCCTAAACGGATCGGTATGGGCTTTGCCGAGCAGGTAGCGATGCTTGTGGCGGCTCCCATGAACGGCCTTTCCAGGTTGACGGCTCCTTTTGTGTGGATCCTGTCCGAGAGTTCGAAGGCTGTTGTCGGGCTGATCGGGCTTGGTAATACGGGGGATCGTAACCGGGTGACGGAAGAAGAGATCAAAGCGATTGTGCATGAAGGATACGAGGGCGGCGAGGTGCAGGAGGTCGAGCAGGATATCGTAGAGCGCGTCTTTCATCTGGGCGACCGTACCGTAGGGAGTATCATGACACACCGGAGCGATCTGGTCTGGATAGATCTGTCCGACAGTGTAGAGAAGATACGTGAGAAAGTAAAAACCCATCTTTATAACACGTATCCCGTTGCATCCGGGAAATTTAATAATATAAAAGGCGTAGTATTCCTGAAAGACCTGTTCGGGCGGATCGACTCGCCGGACTTTTCTGTTGCGGGCGTTCTGCGGCGGCCACAGTTTGTGCAGGAAAACATGAGCGTCTATAAAGCGCTGGAAGAGTTTCGTCAGGCCCATGTTAAATATGGCATGGTGACGGACGAATTTGGAAGCGTACAGGGGATTGTCACCCTGAAGGATATCGTGGACGCTCTGATCGGCGAGGTC
>JAIRKN010000130.1 GCA_031260095.1 Tannerella sp.
GGGGATTCATAAACAGGAGGTGGATGCCCTAACGGGCAATCCTGCTCATTGACAACCGGTGTTTGCTATTGATATGTTTGCCCTGACGGGCAATGCACAAAACTGTGCCGTGTGCAGTATATAAAATGAAACAAAAGCTGACTGCATCGTTCTTCTTACCTGTTCGTATTGATAATCCCGGAATCAGCATCCGAATTATTAAGTTTCTTCTGACCGGCCCGATGTTTTTTCCCAAATTCAAAATTGTAATTCAAACGGATAAATGCCAATTGCCCGGCTTCTTTAATGTAAATCCAGGTGATATTCGGAGCAACCGTACTGATACGCTCCGAACCGGTTCGGTAATTATTCGTGAACGGAAAGGTAATACCGGCGCCTGCCTGTAGTTTGTTTCTCGTATAAGTTAATATAAAAGCTGTCACATTTTCACCCTTATGAATCGTTTCACCAAACAAACGATTAAATTTTTTATTGTATTCTCCCATAAGGGAAAACGCATTATATTTCAATACGAGGGCTATGTTATAAGAAAAATTATCGTAATTATGCGAATAGCTCTTACCATACGACCCATAATTAAAGTATCCCAGTCCGGCGTATAACGTGAGAAAGTTTTTTATATTCCCGATATCCATACCATTCAGGGCCAAAGAAGTATGGAGCCTCAAGAGTTGAAGTGATTTTTGATTCTCATCCATGATAATCATTTTATTTCCTTCCGTAAAGAGGCTTTCCATGATCGCACCTTTTTCGTAATGATACCCGGCCGTAAATGTCCCGGTAAACTTCTTCCGTGTATAGGTATAATTCAGCGTATTATTCAAATCATAATAGGGTTTCAATCCCGGATTTCCCCTTACAATCTGAATTGTATCCAAAGCCTGCTCTACATTTGTCAACGAACCCAGTGAAGGTAGTTTCGGCGACGTATTTAAGCGATAACTGATAAACCCGTATTTGCGGAGATTGTAGGTCAGACGGATCGCCGGCGTAAAATTATAATACGTATGGCTTTGATTTCCCTCTTTGAAATAAGAACGCGTCAATCCAAGGCTTCCGAAATAGCCGAATTCTTTCATTTTCCCCTGAAATTCGAAAAAAGCGGACGTGATCGACTGTTGCATGTCCGATACGACGGCATTTGTCCCTTGATATTTGTTTTCGGTATACATCCGGTTATGACGCATTCCTCCGCTAAGCTTTATATTCTCCAGATCCTTGTCATAAATGACTTCCCCGATAAGGGATTGTTTCTCCCCGTCGACCTCCATTCGTATCAGGGCCAGATCATTCCCCGCTCCGGTATATTCACGGTAATTCCGGCTTACATCCGAATGAATCAACGTCCCGACAAGATTCAGTTGAACACTTTGATTCTTGGGCAACTTTCTTAAATAATAAATATCCAGTGACGGAGAATAGTCGGATGAGCCGGCACGGGTCTTTGAATAAATAAAATCCGCCTGCCCGTAATTATATAATTTTGCAGACTGATTGTCATACGGTTGATCATTCATCCTGTTACGGAATATGACGTTAAATATATATTTATCCTGATCATATAAATTATAAGAGAGATCAAGATTATGATTGAAAAATCGTATCGTATCATTAATTCCTTCATGGATACGGCGGATGGTTTCATTTTCGAGATGATATGTTTCGTCGATGTCCTTCCTCATTTTTTCAAAACCACGGAATGTATGATTATAGCTTAATCCCCATTGCGATTTACCTTTATTTAGTTTTACCGACAAATTGTTGTCACTGAAAAGTACATAGGGAGAATTCGTGGTCTGTAGATTTACCTGTCCGCCATATTCACGCCTGCGTACGATCAGATCTACCACAGCGCCCAATTCTTCCTCTCCATAACGCTTGCCGGGATTTTCAATCACATCAATACGTATTACATTCTTAGCCAATATAGCCGAAACTTCCGCAGCAGATGCTTTGATCCCGTTGATCCGTACCTGAACAGCCCTGCCTTCGGCCTCCATTTTCTTATTTATCGGATCTACACGCAAACGGGGTATATTCAGGTTATTCAATAATTCATACGAATCGTATGCGTTCTTAAGCGCACTTTGCGTCGGCAAAACTACCATACGATCTGTTTTCTGTACCATATTACCGGCTGTTACAGTCACCTCCTCTAATTCCGTCGTCAACTCCACCATTTTAATAATACCCAAATCCACATCTTCCCGCAGATTCTTCAGCGTAATGAATTGCTGCTCATAACCAATATACGAAATACTCAAATAATAATCTCCCGGATTTATCTTGGCCAGTGAAAAATCACCTTTCCGGTCGGAAACTGCCCCGGAAACGTATGTGGAATCCATACGATGCAATGTAATGAACACGCCGGTCATTCCCGCTAATAGCGGATCATTATCTTCGACAACATGTCCTTTGATTTTCAGGTTTTGTGAATAAACGCCCGTTGAGGCTATACACATAAAAAATAATACTACTAACTTTTTCATAACTTAATTTTTTTATTGATTTATGAAGCAAATTTAGGCTGAAAAGGATCTCAGTCTATTTATACCGAAAAGATTTTTATTTATATTCCGGCTTTATATATAGCTGATTGTAAGATATACACGAAAAAAAAGTTTATATTCCACCCCCGACGGATTTATATGGGGTTTATATGAGAGAAAAACAAAAGATTCAGGCCTTAATAAAATCAATAATATCTTCTTTTTCGTCCATTTTTAATTTTTGGCGAATCGTGGTTTTCCGTTGGTAAATGGTTTGAGTCCCCTGCTGGGTGATTACGCTTATTTCTTTCGTTGAGAATCCGGCGCATAGCAGGCAGCAAAGTTGTTTTTCTTTTTCCGTGAGGATCTCTCCGTGCCTGGAAGTTATCCGGGTATAGAAACCGTCGAATATCGAATCGGTCAGTTTATACAGATCTTCCCATACCAGCATGTCGCCGGTCGGGAGATCTTTGTTATTGATCAGTGAAACCTGTTTCAACAAGTCCTGATTGTGGCTGGTAGGGGCAGAGGCTATTAATTTGATTAATCCGAGTTGTTGCAACAGTACTTTTTTGAAAAAGGTGCTGTCTTTTTCGTTCGCAACGGTCGCTTCTTTCAGTAATTTTTCCAGTACTTCCCGTTTTTCTTCCGTTTCTATCAGCTTTATCTGCTTACGGCGAAGATAGATAAACATAAGTATGACTATCAGTACAAACAGGATCAGACTCCATGTTATATACAGAAGGACGCGTTGTCGGCCGACGATTAACATCAGATTGTGCTGTTCCAGGCGATTCTTTACATTGATTTTTTCCTCAATCAGTAATTCATTTTCTCTTGTTTTCATCCAATAATAATCATTCGCCTGGCCGATCGGCTGCATATTGACAGCTTTTCCTTTCGCATAATCTATTACGGCTTGCAGGGTCGTTAAAAAATTATCTCCTGTCAGTGTCTGGTATGACATTCCCGTCTGCTGCTTTATCTCATCAAGATAGAAACGGGCCGAATCAAGATATAGACGGGCCGAATCAGGTTGTTTCAGGGCAAGGTATATCTGGGCGATGGAGGTATGCACATATACCGGACGCGAGTTTTCGGCTTCGTCGGCCAACTGCTTCTGTATCGTGAGCGCCTTATGATATTTCCCCTGACCGTATAGAATATCTGCATAATTTCGCAGATAATGGCTTGTCTGATCTTTCTCATTCTCAAGCAGGGAGAGATGGATGGCTTTATTTATATAAAAATCCATCGAATCGGCATCTACTGTGAACGCAAAGGCTAATCCTGTCACATAATATAGCAAAGCGCTACTCTGATACGCTATGGCCTGACGATAAAATTCAATCGCTTCCCTGTACTCCTTTTTTGAATAATGATCATGTCCGATCGCATGATAAAATTGGGCTATCATGGCGCTGTCCTGCATTTCCAGCGAAAGATCAAGTCCCCCCCTCAACATGGTCTGCCGCATTTGCACGTCATTATTCCATCTATAATAATCCGCCGCCAACAGATATGTTCTTGCAAGTTTGTCCCTTACATGATGATCTTTGTAATATCCCAGGGTATAGATAATCATATCGTCTTCGGCCATTGCCTTATTTGTCAATGAATGGGCGAGGGCCGTCAGATAGCCATAGTCGGCCTTCTCC
>JAIRKN010000142.1 GCA_031260095.1 Tannerella sp.
TGCGTTTGGAAAACATAAGTTTTTCATGTACTTTTGGAACGTTTTTCGACCGTTGTAATAATAGCTGAAATATGGAAAATAAAGAGTTAATAGAAGAAGTAAGAAAAAAAGCGCAGGCATGGTTAAGTAACGATTACGATGAAACGACGCGTGATCAGGTACAGGCAATGCTGGATAATCCCAATCCGGCAGATCTTATCGAATCGTTCTACAAGGATCTGGAATTTGGAACAGGCGGACTGCGCGGTATTATGGGCGTAGGTAGCAATCGTATCAATAAATATACGGTAGGAGCGGCAACACAGGGGTTGTCAAACTACCTGAAAAAGGAATTTGCAAATTTACCGGAGATAAAAGTGGTTATCGGGCATGATTGTCGCAATAACAGCCGCGAATATGCTGAGATATCCGCCGATATATTTTCGGCAAACGGGATCAAAGTATATCTGTTTGAGGATCTGCGTCCGACGCCGGAGATGTCGTACGCCATACGTAAATTAGGATGCCAGAGCGGTATCATACTGACCGCCTCTCACAATCCGAAAGAGTATAACGGCTACAAAGCATATTGGGATGACGGGGCACAGATGATTGCTCCTCATGATAAAAATACAATTGCCGAGGTGAACAAGATCCGTACGGCCGCCGATATTCAATTCGACGGGAATAAAAACCTGATTGAAATGATCGGAAAAGAGATGGATGAGGCCTATATCAATGACTTGAAAAGAATCTCGTTATCACCGGAAGTCATTGCACGCCGCCATGATATGAGAATCGTATATACGCCGATACACGGGACGGGCGTTCATATTATCCCGGCGGCTATGAAGCGTTTCGGCTTTACCAATATCATCCACGTGCCCGAACAGGATGTGATCAGCGGAGATTTTCCGACGGTCATATCCCCCAATCCCGAAGAGCCGGCCGCTATGTCTATGGCGGTAGAAAAGGCGAAAGCTGCGGAGGCGGAACTGGCGCTCGCTTCCGACCCGGATGCCGACCGTACAGGAGCAGCCGTGAAAAATAACGACGGGGAATGGGTGCTTCTGAATGGAAATCAGACCGCCCTGCTGTTTGTTTATTATCTGATCACACGCCGGAAAGAACTGGGTATGCTCACAGGGAAAGACTACATGGTCAAAACGATCGTTACGACGGAAACGATACGTACGATTGCGGAAAGAAACGAGGTAGGACTCTACGACGTTTATACCGGCTTCAAATGGATTGCGGATATCATACGTAAAAACGAAGGAAAGAAAACGTATATCGGCGGCGGCGAAGAAAGCTACGGCTTCCTTTGCGAATATTTTGTGCGTGACAAAGATGCGGTTTCCGCCTGCTGTATCCTGGCCGAAATGACGGCATGGGCGAAAGAGCGGGGTCTTACCCTGTTCCAACTCTTACATCGCATTTACGCGGAATACGGGTTTTCGAAAGAAATAGGCATTTCTGTCGTAAGGAAAGGTAAAAGCGGCGCAGAAGAAATTGAAGCGATGATGAAAAACTTCCGTGAAAACCCGCTGGAAGAGATTGCCGGTTCGAAAGTGACCATGACGTATGACTATGCCTCGCTGAAAGGACACAGTTTCGCGGACAACGAAGACTTCTCGCTGAATATGCCTACCACGTCGAACGTACTCCAATATTATACGGAAGATAATACGAAAGTTTCCATACGCCCCTCCGGGACAGAACCTAAGATTAAGTTCTACATAGAGGTGCATGAATCTGTCAGATCCGTCGAAGACATACCCAATGCCGAAAAAAAGGCTTTGGAAAAAATAGAGAAAATTAAAGAATCACTGGGAATAACCTGATTAATCGGATACGTACGATAAATCATCGTCGTGCATCTGTTTGAAAGCTTTCCCTAACATACCCGTTATATCGCCGGCAATCAGGCTCTCTTCCGAAAGGTTTGCAGCAGCAAGGTTTCCGGCGATTCCATGTATATACACACCGATCACCGCCGCCTCTTCGGGGCCATATCCCTGCGCCGACAATCCCAGGATGATACCTGTCAGCACGTCGCCACTGCCCGCCGTCGCCATGCCCGGATTACCGGATGTGTTGAAAAATACTTTCCCCGCAGGCGTACATACCGCCGTGTTAGCGCCTTTCAGGACAATACAAATTTTCTGTTCGGAGGCGATAGAACGCGCTTTCTGCATCCTTTCATACGCATTCTCACTCGAACCTGCCAGACGGTCAAATTCTTTCGGATGCGGAGTGATAATACTGTCTTGCGGTATTTTATGAAGCAACTCACTGTTGGCAGCAATGATATTCAGTGCATCCGCATCTAAAACCAAAGGCTTACCTTCGCCCGTTTCAAACAACCGGTCAAGTACGGCTTTTGTCGCGTCATGAACGCCAATACCGGGTCCTATACCGATCGCATCATACTTGGATAACGAAGGAAGCTCCGTTATGTAATCCGGGTTTCTATCGGCATCCGTCATCGCTTCGGGAAGAGCGACCGGCATCAGGCTCTCTCCTTTTCCCGGAAGATGTACGGTAAGCAAGCCCACGCCACTGCGCATACAACCTTTGGCGGACAGGAGCGCTGCCCCCATCTTTCCTGCGCTGCCCGCCACCAGCAAGGCATGACCGAAATCACCTTTATGAGAAAAACGATCCCGTCTATGTATTAACGAAGCAATGTCATCATCCGTAATAAGTCCGTAAGGCGTCTTTGTTTTCAGCAAAGCATCCTGATGAAGTCCGATTGGAAGCGCTTTCCATTCTCCTACGTAATCGGCATTTTCAGGAAATAAAAAGGACAGCTTGGGAAATTCGAAAGTTAATGTAAGGTCTGCCTGTATAATGTATTGCGGATTATTATCCTTGTTATCTTCACCGAACAAACCGGAAGGTATATCAATGGATATAACCGTCGACTCCGAGTGATTTATATAGTCTACAATCTTAGCAAAACCACCTTCCAACGGACGGTTAAGCCCCGAACCGAAAAGTCCGTCAATGATAATGTCCTGCGGTTCAAATACCGGTGGCGAGAAAGAAGATACGACCTCTACATACTGTTTACTTTCGACCGCCTTCAACCGCCTCCTGCTTTCCTCACAATCAGGTGAAAGCATGCCGGAAGGGGTAATCAGATAAGTGAACACATTGTAACTCCGTTCTGCCAACAGGCGTGAAACGGCTAACGCATCCGCTCCGTTATTTCCCTGACCGGCAAAAACATAAATACGATTCCGGCGGGAGGCATACCGGCGACTGAACTCATTCACAAAAACGGATGCAGCGCGTTCCACCAGATCAATAGAAGCAACCGGTTCGTTCTCTATCGTATATTTATCAATCTCTTTAATCTTTGATGTTTCGAATAATTTTTTCATCGTATGTCAATTTCCGACAAAGATAACGTAAGATGAGTGAAGTACAAAATGAGTTTTACTCATTTTTATTTCCTGTGCGCCGTTATTGTCAATTTGAGGTTAAAAACAATACAATTTCCTCCCCTTTCATGTTAAAAGAATAAAATACAATGCCCTCTTTGTAACAAAAGCATATATTTTTACGTCTAATAATAAGTGAAACTTGAAAACAAAAACATAAAAAACGGATGATTATTAAGCTAAGGGATATCAATAAGACATATTATAATGGCGCGCCGTTACATGTTTTAAAGGGTATCGACCTGGATATAAAACGTGGGGAAATGGTGGCCATTATGGGTGCTTCCGGTTCCGGTAAGAGTACGCTGCTGAACATTTTAGGCATTTTAGACACCTATGATTCGGGAACATACTACCTGGATAATCAACTGATAAAAGATTTAAGCGAAAGCAGAGCTGCCGAACTGCGTAACCGGATGATCGGTTTCGTTTTCCAGTCATTCAATCTCATTTCATTTAAGAATGCAATGGAAAACGTTGCATTACCTCTCTACTACCAAGGCATATCACGCAAAAAAAGAAATGTCATGGCAATGGAATACTTAGATAAAGTCGGACTGAAAGACTGGGCCGATCACATGCCAAGCGAAATGTCGGGAGGACAAAAACAACGGGTCGCCATAGCGCGTGCACTGATTGCAAAACCGCAGGTCATCCTGGCCGACGAACCGACAGGCGCACTCGACAGCAAGACAACGATTGAAGTAATGGAGTTGCTGCGTGAAGTGAACCGGGAAGGAATGTCCATGATGATCGTGACGCATGAACAATCGGTCGCTGAAGCAACCAACCGTATTATATACGTAAAAGACGGAGTGATAGAAAAAGATTATGTTTGATTTTGACAATTTGCGCGAGATATGGAGTACGATGAAAAAAAACAAACTTCGTACTTTCCTGACCGGTTTTTCAGTTGCATGGGGAATCTTCATGCTCGTAGTCCTGTTAGGCGCAGGCAATGGATTGAAAAACGGCGTAATGTATAATTTCCGTGATATGGCTGATAATCGCATTGAGATGTGGCCCCGCTGGACGTCCAAACCCTGGAAAGGCATGGTTCCCAATAGAAGGCTCTCGTTCAAAGACGAAGATTATTACATGCTCAAAAAAGAACATCCTGAAGTTAATTTAGCTTCCGCAACCGTATACCACAGTGATACGCTTACCTGTGAAAAAGAATATTTTACGGGTGAAACCAATGGCGTCTTTCCCGATCATGCGAAGATAAATTTTATCCGGTTTACGCCGGGTAACGGACGCTTTATAAATGACATGGATATACGTGATAAACGCAAGGTTATCGTATTAAGCCCCCGTATGACGGAAGTACTCTTCCATGACAGGAACCCGCTTGGAGAATATGTTCGTTGCGGGCATATTATGTTTCAGGTAGTGGGTATATACTATGATAAGAACATGAGCAACAACGCCCCCGCATACATCCCGTTTTCTACGGCACAACTGTTGTATAACAAGGGACGTGGATTTTATAATCTTACTTTCACGGTCGAAGGAGTAACTACAGAAGAAGAAAACGAGGCATTTGAGCAACGTCTGCGCGAAAGCCTGGCCGTGAGGCATAAATTCGACCCTGAGGATAAATCCGCGATCGGAATGTACAACACCGGCAATCAAATGCGGATGTATGACAACATGATAAACGGTATCCTGTTATTTATATGGGTGGTAGGTATAGGAACATTGATGGCCGGAATAGTCGGTGTAAGTAATATTATGCTGGTAACGGTACGAGAACGCACACGCGAGATCGGTATACGCAAAGCAATCGGCGCAAAGCCCTCTTCTATTCTGAAACTAATCATTTTCGAATCCATCCTTATCACGGCTACATTCGGATATATCGGAATGATTTCCGGTATCGGACTGACGGAAGGGATTGATTCCATAATGACGATGTTGGGCGCTAATAACGCCCCGGCAGGAGGCAATCCGGGTGAGGACATCACCCTTTTCCGTAACCCGACGGTAAGTCTCGGTATTGCCGTATCTTCCACCGTACTGTTGATTATTGCAGGGATATTTGCAGGATATTTTCCGGCCCGGAAAGCCGTAAAAGTTTCAGCTATTGAGGCAATGAGGGCGGAGTAATTATGAAATGAATAAATTGTATTAAATGTTTGACGCTGATAGATGGATAGAGATCTGGGTGACGATCACCCGAAACAAAACACGGAGCTTGCTGACTTGCTTCGGCGTGTTTTGGGGTATTCTTATGCTTGTTATCCTGCTCGGATCAGGTACGGGACTCAAAAACGCCATGTTTAAAAATACTGACGGATTTGCAACCAATTCTATGTTTTTCTACCCTGACCGTACAAGTGAGCCTTACCGGGGATTTAATAAAGGGCGTTACTGGAATATGCGCAACCGCGACGTCGAAACCATACGGCGCGAAATAAAAGGAATAGACGCCATCTCGCCTGTCATTTGGGGAAACAGAGCGGATAAAAACATCGTATACGGACAGGTTTCCGGCACGTACAATGTCAAAGGCGTTTCTCCGGACTATTTCAAGATTGAAAGACAGGATCTGCATTTCGGACGCCTGCTGAATGAAATAGACATGCAGGAAAAGCGGAAGGTATGCCTGATCGGATCAAGGGTTTGCGAGGAGCTTTTCAGAAATCAGGATCCGTGCGGAAAGTACCTCCGGGTAAACGGGCTTTACTATCAGGTGGTCGGGGTTGTAAAACAAATAGCAGCCGGAATCAATATCGGAGGCCGGGCCGAATCATCTGTATTTCTTCCTTCCGGCACTATGCAACAAACGCTTAACCGGGGAGATATATTTCATTTTCTTTGCGTAAACGCAGCCCCGGGACATTCGATACATCAAATGATGGAGGATATAAAAGACATATTGAAACGACAAAATGAAATATCCCCAACCGATCTCCAGGCAATAGGAGTCATTAACGTGGCAGCGCAATTCAGTATGTTCGAAAAACTTTTTGCAGGTATTGACATTTTGGTGTGGCTGGTTGGCCTCGGTACATTGCTCGCCGGGATCATCGGGATCAGTAATATCATGATGGTTACGATCAAGGAAAGAACCCGCGAAATCGGAGTGCGCCGCGCTATCGGGGCAAGCCCCTGGAACATCATATCCCAGATAATAAGCGAAAGTTTTGTAATCACAACGCTTGCCGGATTACTCGGATTGAGTAGCGGAGTCTTTCTGTTGGATCTGGTTGACCGGCTCTTATCGGCGCAACCACCCTCCGACAAGATGACCCTGCTCAACCCGGGTGTGAATATAGGTACGGCCCTCGCCGCAACGGTCGTATTACTGATATGCGGACTGCTTGCCGGACTGATACCGGCATGGAGAGCGATGCAAATCAAAGCGATTGATGCGATACGTGACGAATAAAATAATAATTACCGGAATAATAATAAAATTAAAATAAAGTACGTATGAAGAATAGATTATTAAAAAAGATTATGCGAATTATCCTGCTTTCATTTGTAGGAGTGGCCGTCCTGGGCACATTTTTCTTCTTGTGGAAAAAAGCGCAGCCGGTAGAAATCGTGTATGAAATCATCCGCCCGGAAACGGGGACGATAGAAACAAAAGCCGTCGCAACAGGAAACGTGGAGCCGCGGTACGAAATCCTCATCAAACCGCAAATCTCAGGCATTATCTCGGAGGTGCTCAAGGAAGCCGGGCAAAATGTAACAACAGGCGAGATAATTGCCAAGGTAAAGGTTATTCCCGAAATGGTTCAGCTCAACAGCGCCGAATCACGTGTCAATGTGGCAAAAATAAATTCCGGCCAACTGGAAAATACGTTCAAACGTGACGAGCAGTTGTATCGGCAAGGCATCATAACGGCAGAAGAATATGATACGTCAAAATCCAATTATCTCAAAGCCGGCGAAGAGTTGGAGAACGCCCGGAGTGCGCTCGAAATCGTACGCGACGGGATCGCTAAAAATTCCAGGGTGGCCAGCACCACACAGATACGCAGCACCATTACCGGGATGATCTTGGATATCCCGGTGAAAGTGGGTAATTCGGTCATACAAAGTAATAACTTCAACGAGGGAACGACGATTGCCGCTGTTGCCGATATGAACGATATGATCTTCAAAGGTTACGTAGACGAAACGGAAATCGGACGGATCCGCGAAGGAATGTACATAAAACTGACGGTCGGAGCTTTGGAAAGCCGCTCGTTCGACGCCATGCTCGAATATGTTGCTCCGAAAGGAGAAGAAAAAAACGGAGCCATGCAGTTTGAAATAAAGGCGGCCGTAAAAATACCGGACAGCGTCTTTATCCGTGCAGGTTATAGCGCAAACGCGGAAATCGTCCTCAAACGTGTGGATGAAGTCACCACCATACCGGAAAGTACAATCGAATTTAGTGGTGATTCGGCATTCGTCCGGCTATTAAAACAGGAGCATCCCAAACAGGTATTTGAAAAACATTTTATCAAAACGGGCCTTAGCAACGGTATTAAAACAGAAGTGACAGAAGGTCTCGGCATGGAAGATAAGATACGTGGAGCAGCTATTAAAAACGATAAAAAATGAAACACTACATTTTATTAACAACTATCGCCGCCTTGTTTTTTTCGGCAAACACACAAGCGCAAAACACGGGTAACGGCGCAAAATGCTGGTCACTGCAGGAATGTATCGACTATGCCAATGAACATAATCTGGACGTCAAAATGAGGCGGGTTTATATCGAACAACAGGAAGTAAACCTGAATACGGCGCGGAACCGGCGCCTGCCCGACCTCTCCGCAAGCGCCTCGCAGACGTTTTCCTTCGGACGCTCCGCCTCCGGCTACGATAATACTTACCAGGATCATAACTCAAATACCATACGGTGGTCTGCTTCTACATCCGTCCCCATTTTTTCAGGCTTCCGAATAAATAACGAAATAGCCGCCGCCAAACTCGACCTGCAAACCGTTGCGGCCGAACTGGAAAGGACAAAGGAAGATATGGAAATCACCATCACCTCCGCCTGTCTTCAGATATTATATTACAAGGAAATGCTCGCAATAGCCAACAAACAGGCAGACCTGAGCCGGGAACAACTGGAACGAGTGAAAAAACTGCACGAAAACGGACGCGCTTCCGAAGCGCAGATTTATGAAGTAGAAGCGCAGATTGCCAACGACAATCTGGCGGTCGTACAGGCAGCCTCCGATCTGCAAATAGCAACCCTCGCCCTCACACAGTTACTGGAACTGCCCACTCCCGAAGGTTTTGATCTGAAAGAACCGGATGATCATGCCGACTTCATGCTTGCACGCAAACCGGACATGATTTTTGAAACGGCGCTGACTACACGCGCCTCCATACGGGCCGAAGAATTTCGGCTGAAAAGCAGGGAGAAAAGCATCCATCTGGCCAAAGGCGCCTACTACCCCACCCTCTCTTTCGGAGCCGGGTACGGTAATAATTACTACAAAATCAACGGTGCAAAGAATACGTCTTTCTCCGACCAGATAAAAAATAACCGGAACGAATATTTCGGCCTGAACCTCAGTATTCCCATTTTCAACCGCTTCGCAACCCGCAACAGTGTGCGCTCGGCCAGACTCAACACGCAATTACAGCAATTGCAACTCGAAAACACAAAAAAATCCCTGTACAAGGAAATACAGCAGGCATACTATAATGCAGTCACAGCCGGCGAAAAATACAGATCATCCGAAGCCGCCTGCCGTTCTGCGGAGAAATCTTTCGGCTACATGCAGGAAAAACTGAACAACGGACGGGCTACGATGTACGAATACAACGACTCAAAAACAAGTATGACCAAAGCGCTATTCAACCGTACGCAAGCCAAATACGACTTCATCTTACGAAAGAAAATCCTGGAATTTTACGAACGCCAACACTGACGCTTCCCATCATACCCCTCCCCCACCACATACGCCCGACCGGAATTTTACATAAAAAGCGCGCCGCCCGGATGGGTGACGCGCTTTCGCTTTTACTGCGGGTTTTGGATGAGGTACGCTGAGGCGGGAGCGTGCACCGGAGAGGCGCGAAGCAATCCGCATTGTTCTTTAACAACCTGCGACCATTTGAAACGAAAACAGGCGCAGTCAAGATGCACCTCCCGCTATGCCGTATGTCCGAGGAAGAAAAACAGGATAAAGCCCATAAAGAGTGGGTCGAAATTTTTATCATACTTGTATATCGGCCGATCGTCCGACGTATAGATCTGGCCATCCTTTGCGTATGCCGATAAAACCTCTTTCCCCCCACCCCTGGAAACGGAAAAAAAACGGCCTTCCGACGGAACGTAGTAGCCTACACACGATTCAT
>JAIRKN010000180.1 GCA_031260095.1 Tannerella sp.
GTTTGTGCCGTATTGCTGCATTTTCTGGGTATTTCGTTTAAAATTCCGGAGTTAGAGCCGCATACATGGTCATTCCCCCGTCCCAATCTGGATATATTCCGATCCCATTCTTTTGTGATGAGTGTTTATATTGGTGCATTGGCTTTGTTCCTTTTGATTGTGGATTCGACGATCCGCCGCCATATAGAAAAGAAACACAAATAAAATTTACTGCAGGCAAAAAAACAGTAAAAGTTCTCAACTTCTTTACGGTTATGCTTATTCCATCAAAACGATACTGCCGCAGTGTAAATTTGTGATATTATTCTACCGGATCGCTTTCCTCTTCGGGTTCGCAATGACAACGATTTCAGGCTTTTGATATACCTCCGGATGGGGATGGCAAAAAACGGAGTACAAATAATTTGTTTTCATGTCTGAAAGTTTTAGTTGTTTTTCAATGAAAATGTAAAGCTTATAGACTTACGACTTACAACTTATTGACTAAATTGGTATACTTTTTTCGGATAAAAATCTGCGGTTAAACTTTGTATATACAATATTAATGTTGTAATTTTGTCAGACGAACTGAAATATTAGCAGTTATACGATATGATAATTAATGATATACAACAGGTAAAGCAGCGTTTTGGGATTATTGGTAATAATGCGGAGCTGAATCGTGCTATTGATGTGGCCTTGCAGGTTGCTCCTACGGATTTGTCTGTGTTGATAACCGGTGAGAGCGGGGTTGGAAAAGAAGCTTTTCCACAGATTATACATCAGAATAGTCCGCGTAAACATGCACAATATATTGCCGTGAACTGTGGCGCCATACCGGAAGGTACGATTGATTCCGAATTGTTCGGTCATGAGAAAGGCTCGTTTACGGATGCCAAGGATTTGCGGAAAGGTTATTTTGAAGTGGCGGACGGCGGGACGATCTTTCTGGATGAAGTAGGAGAATTGCCTTTATCTACCCAGGTCCGTCTTTTGCGTGTACTCGAATCCGGCGAATTTATGAAAGTCGGCTCTTCGAAAGTACAGAAAACAAATGTGAGAATTGTTGCTGCAACCAATGTAAATCTTGTGGAGGCCGTTTCGCAGCATAAATTCCGTGAAGATCTCTATTATCGTTTGAATACGGTCCCTATACGTATCCCTCCGTTAAGGGAACGTCATGAGGATGCTTTGTTGCTTTTCCGTAAGTTTGCCAGTGATTGCGCCGACAAATACCGTATGCCGGCGATCCACCTGGATGAAGGTGCACGGGAGTTGTTATTATCCTACCGCTGGCCGGGAAATGTCCGTGAACTTAAAAATATAGTGGAACGTATATCGGTGATAGAGGAAAACCGTGAGATCACAGCCGATGTGCTGAAAATGCATCTCCCTAATATCTCTATGGAAAAATTACCGGTACTGGCCTCTTATCATGCGGATGATAAAAAGATTTTTAATAGTGAACGGGAAATCTTGTATCAGGTTCTTTTTGATATGAAGAAAGATGTCAATGAGTTGAAAAAGCTGGTGCACGATATTATGAATGAGAATGTAACGATGAATACGGTTGAGAATAAGAATATTTATTCTCCGGCAACAGCATCTCCACCTCCGATACGTCATTCGTCCATACAGGATGCTGAAACGGTAGAAGAAACGCTCTCTCTTGAGGATGTGGAAAAGGAAATGATCAGGAAAGCATTGGACCGGCATAACGGACGCCGTAAAAATGCAGCATCTGATTTGCAGATATCAGAACGTACATTGTATCGGAAAATTAAAGAATACGGATTGGAATGAATAGTGTATTGAAGTTTAATAAATTCATATTTATATTATTGACCGGTTGGTACTTTTTGTCTTGCTCGGTATCTTATAAGTTTAACGGGGCGTCCATTGATTATTCAAAAGTTTCAAGCATTTCTATTAAGGATTTTCCTAATATCGCTCCGTTGGTTTATACTCCCCTGTCGCAGGTCTTTACAGAATCATTGAAAGATAAGTATACCCGTCAGACCAAACTACAGATTCTTCGTGATGGCGGAGATCTGGATCTGGAGGGAGAGATCACCGGCTATAATTTTACGTCCGAAGCCGTAAAAGCGGATGACTATGCCTCCCAAACACGTATGACGATTACTGTACGGGTGAGATATACAAATAATTCGGAACCGGAAAAAGATTTTGAGCAGTCTTTTTCAGCCTATCAGACTTTCAGTAACGAAAGTACTATTGACCAGGTACAGGATGCTTTAGGAAAGTTGATCATAGAGGAGATCGTAGACCAGATTTATAATGCGACAGTTGCAGATTGGTAAGTTATGACAAGCGCAGAAATATATCAATGGATGGCTGATCCGTCCTTGCTCACGAAATCGTCGTTGCTGGAGTTAAAGCAGATGGTGGATGAGTTTCCGTATTTTCATGCGGTAAGAATGTTGTATTTGAAAAATCTGGCGGTACTGGATGATGTGCGTTTAGGTAAGGAGTTGAAGAAAATGGCTGTTTTTATTCCTGACCGGAGGCAGCTATTCACGCTTATCGACGATTTTAATAAAAGCAAACATGGGGAGGGTGTTATTAAGCAGAAAAAAAGTGTTGTAGAAGAAGAACAGACCGGTGAAAAGCTTCATTTTATGGACAAAATATTATCGCCGGAAAAACCAACGGGAAAAGACGGCGATAATGGACAACCGGTTAAAAAGATTTCCTCGCCGGTTCTTTCGCCACCCCCCGCATCCGATTATGTGAACTGGCTGGAGGCGAATGCGGATGATCTGCCGGTAGAGGATGGGACGAAAAATCGTTTGAAACATCAGGAATTGATTGATACGTTTATTGAAAATGAAAATAAACAACGTGGAAATCGTTTGAACTTTGTAACCGAGAAAAAGTCGGGAGAAAATGAGCAAGTAACGGAATCTGATGCTTTTGATAAAATCGCTCTTGATGACTCCTATTTTACTGAAACACTGGCTCGTGTGTATGTCAATCAGAAGCGATATGACAAAGCTTTGGAAATTATTCGCGTTTTAAGTTTGAAATATCCGAAAAAAAATATTTACTTTGCAGACCAAATTCGATATTTGGAGAAAATTATTAACATAAAAAGATAAAGAAATGTACGTTTTTATTTCAATTTTGATCCTTATTTGTTCTGTTTTTTTAGTACTGATCGTCTTGATTCAAAATTCTAAAGGAGGGGGGCTGGCGGCCGGATTCTCTTCTTCAAACCAGGTGTTGGGTGTTCGTAAGACAACCGATTTCTTAGAAAAAGCAACCTGGACGCTATTCGGATTACTTATTTTTTTCTGTATAATTATAACATCTTTTATCCCGCGTAATAAATCCGTGTCGAATAATTCGGATGTTATCGAAAATGTAAGTGCGCCTGTTAATACATCTGTTCCCGAATTTGGAACAGCGCAGCCCGAAGCTGAGCCTTCCGGTGCAATGGCTCCCTCGCAAACATCTTCGGAACAGCAGGATCTTCCGGTCGAATAAAGTATATTTTTTCGGAATAGTAAAAAAGGGGATTGGAAATTGCTTAAAATAAGCAATTTCCAATCCCCTTTTTATAATGTTAAAAATCAGATTATGTCCTTGAAAACGATACTTTTTGTACAAAAACAAGCGGAATTGGTTAAATACAGGTCTTCTTATGAAGAGGATTATGGCTGATTACTATATATTTGCACCATTCGATGTAATACTTCTTCATGTTATTAGTTCTTTTAAGGTAAAAGGTTTATTGATGGTTAATGAGGGAAGTCCCGGATCACGTCCGGGACTTTTCCATTTTTATTCGGTAGAACCGTCTTCTTCTTTCATATTATGGAAAACATTTTGCACATCATCGTCCTCCTCTATTTTTTCGATTAATTTTTCGATAACTTCGCGTTGTTCCGGCGTGACGTCTTTTACGTCATTCGGTATGCGGACAAATTCGCTGGAAGTGATCTCGAATTCATGATCCTCAAGATATTTCTGGATCGCTGAATTTTGTGCAAAATCCCCGTACAGGATGATTTCGCCTTCATCTTCTTCCATTTCATCCACTCCGTAATCAATCAGTTCCAGTTCCAGTTCTTCCGGTGACAGATCCTCTTTTTTAGTGATGTGAAAAACGCATTTGTGGTCGAACAAAAATTCCAGGGAGCCGGAGGTGCCGAGCGAGCCGCCGTGTTTGTTGAAATAACTGCGTACATTAGCGACTGTTCGTGTGGTATTGTCGGTTGCTGTTTCCACAAAAATAGCAATGCCATAAGGCCCGTATCCTTCGTAATTCATTTCCTTATAATCTGTGAAATCTTTCGACGTTGCTTTTTTGATAGCGCGTTCCACATTTTCTTTCGGCATGTTTTCTTTTTTTGCCGTCTGCATCAATACGCGCAGGCGTGGATTTGTTTCGGGGTCGGCTCCGCCGGATTTGGCTGCAATCGTTATTTCTTTTCCTAATTTGGTAAAAACACGGGCCATATTGCCCCAACGTTTCATTTTTCTTGCCTTTCTGTATTCAAACGCTCTTCCCATACTATGATTTGTGTTTGTAAGTTTAAAATTATCTCAGTTGCGCTTTGAGTTTTTCTTCCAGTTCTTTTTGAATCTTTGCCATGACTGCATCTATTTGTTTGTCATTTAATGTTTTTTCTTTGTCTTGCAAATAAAAACTTACGGCATACGATTTTCTGCCCGGCGTCAGATTCTTACCTTCATAGACATCGAATAATACGATCTTTTTTAATAATTTACGTTCGCTATTCCATGCGATTTGTTGTATATCCGCGAATGTAACATGCTTATCTATCATTAAAGCAAGATCCCTTTTGGCTTCCGGAAATTTAGGGATATCTCCGGATGTGATCCGGTATTTTTTCGTTTCTTTTATTAATGCATCCCATGCCAGTTCTGCGAAATAGATTTCATGCTCAATATCCATCATTTTCAGGATCCTGCGTTCGACGACCCCGAATGTTCCCAATGTACGTCCCGAAGGTGACACGATGGATATTCCCGAACTATAGATATCATTGGTAAAACTTTCCCGGATCGTCTTTTCCATATTCACGCCCATGCGTAATAGAATATTCTCTACATGTGCTTTCAACTCGTAAACCGATGCTTTTTCATCCGGATGCGACCAGTTGTTTTCCGCACGGTTGCCGGAGATCCACAATCCGAGACGGTAGTCTTCCTTGTATACCGAAAGGGGGGAATCCTCTTTCCGGTCGTCTTCTTTACGTGCGTAACAGTTCCCAAATTCAAAGAAATATATATTCCTGTTTTTACGTTTTATATTGAACTCCGCACTTTGAAGTCCGCCGAAAAGCAATGTTTGGCGCATAGCGTTCAGGTCGGCGCTCAGCGGGTTCATCAGCATGACACAGTTTGCTTTTGGAAATGTGGTAAGCTCGTTATAATATGCCGAACGTGTCAGCGAATTATTTAAGATCTCATGAAAACCGGCTCCGCATAACTGTTCGGAAATAAGACTTTCCAACTTATAACTTTTATCGGTCATAGTTTGGTAGCTCAAGGTCGAACGGACATGATCGCTAAATTCAACATTGTTATATCCGTAAATGCGTAATATGTCTTCAATCACGTCTACATCACGCCGTACATCGTAGCGGTATACAGGTACGCGGACCGATAATCCTTCCGGTGTTTCCGACGCTATTTCCATTTCTAACGACACAAGGATACTTTTAATCGTTTCGACAGGGATTTCTTTTCCGATAAGCGTATTTATTTTTTTATATGTAACGTCTATGCGGAAAGGTTCCATCCTGTTCGGATAGACATCCTGAACGTTTCCTGTGATAGTTCCTCCGGCTATCTCCTGTATCATGAGCGCTGCACGTTTCAGTACATAGATCGTCTGGTTGGGATCCAGACCGCGTTCGAAGCGGAAAGAGGAGTCCGTATTCAAACCGAAGCGCCGTGCCGTTTTGCGTATCCATGCAGGATTAAAACATGCGGATTCGAGGAAAACGTCTTTCGTATGTTCCGTCACACCGGAATCAAGCCCTCCGAATACGCCTCCGATACACATTGGTTCGTCGATGTTACAGATCATCAGATCCTGATTTGTCAGGGTACGTTCCACACCGTCAAGCGTAATAAATTTTGTACCTTCGGGCGTCGTAGTAACCACCACCTTGTTCCCTTTTATTTTCTCCGCATCAAATGCATGTAAAGGTTGTCCCAGTTCGTGCAGGACATAGTTTGTGATATCTACCACATTGTTTATGGGACGTAACCCGATTGTCATCAAGCGTTTTTTTATCCGATCCGGACTTTCCCCGACTGTGACGCCTTTGATGGTAACGCCGGAATAACGCATACAAGCTTCGGCGTTTCTTACTTCTACGGAGATGGCCGGCAAAGAAGGGGCTTCTATTTTAAAACCATCTATAGACGGTTTTTTCAGATCCGATGGCTTTCCCGCCTGCTTCAGGTAAGCTGCAAGATCGCGCGCCACACCGAAATGGGAGGCGGCGTCTATGCGGTTAGGCGTTATATCGACTTCCAGCAGGTAATCATTTTCGACTTTGTAATATTCCTTTGCGGTCATGCCTACCGGCGCATCTGCCGGGAGCACAATGATACCGGAATGGTCGGAGCCGATACCAATCTCATCTTCCGCACAGATCATACCGGATGACTCCTGTCCGCGAATCTTTGATTTTTTGATTTTTATTTCCTTATCGCCGTCGTATAATATCGTACCTACGGGGGCGACTATCACTTTCTGTCCGGCAGCTACATTGGGGGCGCCGCAGACAATCTGTAAAAGTTCACCGGTTCCGGTATTTACGCAGGTAAGATGGAGGTGGTCCGAATCAGGATGCTTTTCGCATGTAAGAACTTCGCCTGTAACAAGTCCTTCAAGGCCTCCTTTGATCGTCTGTATTTCTTCTACTGCGCCTGTTTCCAGACCTATTGAAGTAAGGGCCTCCGCCACTTCCCAGGGATTCATATCCAATGACAGGTAATTCTTTAGCCAATTGTATGATATATTCATCGTTGTATATAATTTGCATTAAATTGACCCGCAAAAGTATGAAAAAAAAGTAATATAACGATAGTTATGAGATTGTTTTTTCTTTTCGGGACATTGATACCGGTCGATTTCAGATTCATTCACGGACTGATGCAGTTGTCTTTTTTCACGTTCCGTGAGGCCTGCCGGTTAAGAGTCTATTTAAATTTTACTAAAAAAAGAATAAGAAAGTTTCCGTATAATTCTATACATTACTTTATATGAAGTGACTAAACAAAGAATAAAGATGTATCAGAGTAATATAAGGTAAACAGAGTGGCAATATATAACAAAAGAATTGGAATTGAAAGAATCAAGGAAACGAAACTATGATTTACGCATGATTAGTAATGCGATCTTCTATTTGTTGAAGATCGGTTGTCAATGGCGTATGCATCCCAAGTAATCAGCTAAATAGGAATCCGTCTATTACTATTATATGAAAAGGTATTCTCTTGATGTATTTGATTTATTACTTGAGAAATTACGTTGACACATACGTATAAAACAAGGGCAAAACAGGAAACCCCGCCATGGAATCATAGACAGTCAAAGCGTTAAATG
>JAIRKN010000197.1 GCA_031260095.1 Tannerella sp.
AGGGTAATACTTGTCTTATCCGTCAGGCCCTGTTCATATACATATTTACCGATACATCTGCTTGCATTTCCACACATCATCGCTTCGGATCCGTCGGCATTGAATATCCGCATACTAAAATCTGCCTTATCCGACTTTCCTATCAATACAAGTCCGTCGGAGCCTATACCGGTGTGATATTTACTCCACTGTACGGCTTTTTCTTCAGGGTTGACAATCGTATACTTTAATGTATTTATATAAATATAGTCATTACCTGAGCCATGCATTTTATGGAAGTGTATTTTTTGTGTCATTTATTATGCTTAATTCTTATTTCGTTTTACATTTTGTTTCTTATTCGCTGCAAATATATATCATTTTGTAAAGATAATAATAAAAAAACAGAGCAAAATGATAAAATATTTTCACTTAATGACGAATTTATTCTTTTTCTATCCTTAGCGTGATAAATTCACACAATAATCATTCTTTTTGTTTTAATTTTAAATATGCAGAAAATATTATACCCGCCCGCCGCCCGGAAATTATAACATTTGAAGAAAGCCACCGCACCATGGCGGGAAGTCGACTGAAGCCGCCCGGCTCCCTGCACGCCCTGCCGGGGTCGTTTCCGTCGTCATTACACGTCGCTGCGCGGAGTGCAGTGACGACGATTTCAGGTTTTTGACACACCCTCACTCCCGATTTGAAAAAAGGAATTCCCGATTTCATTTTGGGAGTTCCTAAAATCTTTTGGGAACTCCCGTCAGGGAAATGTCAGCGTGAAAGTGGTTATTCCTGTATGAAAGTTGCTGTTGAGCGTAATATTACCGCCGGATAATCTCATGATCTGGCGGGCTACCGACAGTCCGATTCCGCTTCCGTCTTTTTTGGTGGTAAAGAAAGGGGTAAATATCAGCGAGGCTTCCTCTTCCGGTATGACAGGGCCATTGTTCGATACTTCGATCGTTATGGATTCCAAAGCATTGCAGGATACATTCACTGTAATGGTACCTTCTTTTTTATGTCCTATGGCCTGTCTTGCATTTTTCAGCAGATTAATCATGACCAGGCTTATCAGGTTTTCGTCTGCATGAAGGATCAGGTCAGCCGGTTCAATATTTGTCTGCCATTTAATATTGGGGTATTTGTTATTATGAGATGAAAGCATCACCATTCTTTCGACAAAATTTTTCACATAAAACAGGGTAGGGTGGGGTGGGGGGATCTGTGTGAATTTGCGGTATGATTCTACGAATGAAACAAGCCCTTTTCCTGTTTTGCTGATCACCTCCAGGCCGTTGTGCACTTCTTTTTCCGTAAAATCCTTCATAGACAGCAACGTGTCGCTGATAGATGTGATCGGGGTTATGGAGTTCATGATCTCATGGGTCATTACCCGCGTCAGGCGGATCCAGGAATCCAGTTCTTTTTCATCCAGTTCATGATTTATATCGTTGAAGGTTACGACAGATACCGGTTTATTTTTCAGTTCGGCGCCGGATACACGTACGGAAAGATTCATCGTGGTCCGTTCATTGGTATAGGGGAGGTTGAATTTATCACCGGGTTTGATGCTTTCGAGGTGTTGAGCCAGTTTTTCATGTACGTTTCTGATGTGTTTTATGTGCGTGAAAACGGATAGCCCTAACAATGAAAGCGCCTTTTTGTTTTTCTGAAGCACATAGCCGTTCTGGTCGACCACAAAAATCCCGATATTGATACTGTCGATGATTTGTTCGTAAAAAGTTTCTTTTTTGAGCGCATCTATTTTTGATTGCAACATAGTTCGTATGATACGGTTCATCAGTTCATTGACCTGCCGGTCGTCGGACGAACGCCGGCTGATGGCGTATTGAAACGAAAAATCGTTGTTGTCGATCGCGTCAAACATGTATTTGATCTTTTTTATGCTGTTGTTATAGAGGGATATGACCCGGATGAACAGAAAAACGGCAAGTACAAGAAATATCAGGAGATAAGGGGTACTGCCTTTTATTCCGTAATAAGTGCAGATTCCAACCGCAGTCACCAGTAAAAGCAAACGGAAGATCAAGCTATCGGAAACAGATCTGTTGATAAGGTTTTTCAAAGTTCGTATCTTTTTATCTTGTTATATAATGTTTGCCGTGATATGCCTAATTCATTCGCTACAAGGGATAGATTGCCACTGTGTTTGTTTATCGCATTGCGGACCATTTTCCGTTCCATGTCTTCTATTGTTGAGGCTTCATTTTCCGTTGCGTCCGAAGTTACGGCCGGTACCGACAGATCCTCGTCGTCGATCATGGTTTTCTCACTGAAGATAACGGCTTTCTCGATAAAATGTTCCAGTTCGCGTATATTGCCGTACCAGGGGTATGTTTTGAGTTTTTCTTTTGCCGGAGCCGTAAACTGCAACTCCGGTTTGCCGTAACTCCGGGACTGTTTTTCCAGGAAGATTTCAGCAAAAGGAACAATGTCTTCCGGTCGTTCGCGTAGTGCCGGGATGTGGAGATGGATCGTGTTGATACGATACATCAGATCTTCGCGGAATACACCTTTTTTTACCATTTCTTCGAGGTTTCTGTTGGTCGCGCTCAGCAGACGTATATTTACCGGTATCGGAGTATTCGTGCCGACACGTATGATGCTGCGTTGTTGCAGTACCGTGAGAAGCTTCGCCTGCAGATGATAGGGAAGGTTGCCGATCTCGTCTAAAAAGATCGTACCGTTGCCGGCTGCTTCGAATTTGCCGATACGGTCGGTTTTCGCATCGGTAAAAGATCCTTTGGCGTGTCCGAATAATTCGCTTTCAAACAGGGTCTCCGTGATAGCCCCCATATCAACGGATATCATCGGATATTTATTCCGCCGGGACAACCGGTGTATCTCACGCGCGATCACTTCTTTTCCCGTACCGTTTTCTCCCGTAATCAGTATATTCGCATCCGTCACGGCCACTTTTTCGACAAGTAAACGGACTTTCTGCATCGCTTCGCTTTTCCCCCAGAAGATATTACTGTCGTCTGTTTGTTTGGATTTGTCGGTCTTATTTTTTTCTTTGCTCGCCCGGTAAACTATTTGCAGGGTTTCCGACAGTTTTTGGTTGTCCCAAGGTTTAACCACGAAATCGGAAGCCCCTTCTTTGATTCCGCGTACCGCAAGTTCTATATCCGCATAAGCGGTAAACAAAACTACCGGTATGGACGGATTTCGCTTTTTTATTTCCGAGAGCCAGTATAAACCTTCATTGCCGCTGTTAATACCTGCACTGAAATTCATGTCCAAAAGTATAATATCAACCTGTTCATCCGACAATACCTGTTTGATCCGGTTTGGATTGGTAATGGTCACAACTTTTGCAAACAGTGTTTGCAAAAGAATCTCGACGGCAGCAAGAATACTCCTTTTGTCGTCTACTACTAAGATAGTTCCTTCTCGTTTATCCATAATGAGTACAAA
>JAIRKN010000199.1 GCA_031260095.1 Tannerella sp.
GACAGTATAGAAACCATGCTTATTAATATGATGCGGGGGACAGGAATACGCGGCCTCCGTGGAATACGTCCAAAAAATGGATTCATCATTCGTCCTTTATTATGTATAAGTCAGGAAGAAATAAAACAATACCTGGAAGAAAACGATCTGAAATATGTAACTGACAGCACGAACCTGTCGGATGAATATACACGTAATTTTATCCGTTTGCACTTGCTTCCGTTGATGGAAAATATAAACCCGTCTGTCAGGAAAACCCTTGCCAGAACAGCGGAAAATCTCGCCGATGCGGAATATATCTATTCACAAACCATAAAACAGGCTAAATCCCTGTTGACGAAAACTTACGAAAACGGTCACATTTATCTATCCATTGATAAGCTGATGCAACAACCGGTGCCCCAAACGATTCTCTTTGAGATATTAAAAGAATACGGATTCTCCCGATATATATCCGGGGAAATATTCAGGGCTTTAGCAAGTGAACCGGGTAAAATCTTTAAAGCGCCGGATTCGGAATATGAACTATTAAAAGACCGTAATGAGCTGGTTATTTTCAAGCCTGATACCAAAGTAATTCATGAATATAAGATAAAGGATGAAATGACAGGCTGGGATCATTTACCGGTTACTTTATCCGCAAAAAAAGTCATGGTTGACAATTCTTTCAGGATAGATAAATCGCCTTTTGTTGCAACATTCGACTGCGACAAGATAAGTTATCCGCTCACATTACGGAAATGGCAACCCGGCGATTGGTTTATTCCCTTTGGAATGAACGGACATCAGAAGTTAAGTGATTATTTTTCAGATCACAAATTTAGTCTGTTGGGAAAAGAACAGACATGGATATTATGTAGTAATCAGGATATTGTATGGATCATAGGGAAACGGACAGATAACCGTTTTCGTATTGATAACAAAACAAAAACAGCGCTTATCATAAATTTTTCTCCAAAAAATTACAATGATTAAAAAAGAATACCTATCTTTGCCGCATCTTTATCCTATGAATAATGGATATAATTCGATAAAAATTCAAATAACATAGATTAAACAGTATTTATCATTCAGTAGAAAGTGTATTTCATAATACTACAATCATTTCACTTATTATCAAAAGTTTATTATATTAATTTTATATGCAAAAATACAACATTCTTGAATTAAATAAGAAGCAACTATCCGAATTGCAGGATATTGCAGAATCATTAGGTATAAAAAAGGCGAAGTCTTTGCAAAAAGAAGAACTGGTATACAAAATCCTTGATGAACAAGCTATTTCGTGGGCAGGTATCCAAGTAGAAAAAGAAAAAGAAGCCCGTAAAAAAGAAAATAGGACGCAGAAAACAGGTGGAAACCAGAACAAAAACAAACAAATTCGTACTACTGTTGAAGCAAAACCGGCACCCGGTAATAATGTCGAAACATCTTCGCAAACAGCATCTCGCAGACGTCCACCCCAAAAAAAGGAGTCGGAAAATGACGAAACAAAATCAAATCAAACAGACGATACCTCAAAAATTAAAAGAGGAAGACCTAAAAAAGAAAAAACAACGACCGTTCCTGCACAACAGCAAGAACAACCAAACCAAGCTCAAAAAGTTCAGGTTGGAAGTATTGCTAAGGAAAATAAAAATATTATTCCCGATACGATTCCTGTTATTAACGATACTTTTTTGCCAGTACAGACCAATTCTACACAGGAATTAAAACCTGAAACTGCTTCTGAGAACGAACACACACCTGATAAGCAGGAAGTAAATATAGAGGAACAGGAATATCAGGAACTGCCGGCACAACAAGGTAGTAATAAACGTATTATTTTCAGGCATAGTAATAACACGAACTCTGTCTTGGATCAAGTCATACCGGTGTCTCTTGTACCTGAAAACAAACAACAACCTATACCCAATGAACCGGTCAGCAATCAAAATGCGGGCAATCGTCCGGTAATAAAACATAACAATAACAACCAAAATATAAATCAACGCCCACTTACTCCTATGCAGATAGAAACAGAAAAATCATTTGATTTTGACGGAATACTAACAGGATCCGGCGTTCTGGAAATTATTCAGGACGGATACGGCTTCCTGCGTTCTTCCGATTATAATTATCTGTCCTCACCGGATGATATCTATATATCACAGTCACAGGTAAAACTGTTCGGATTGAAAACCGGAGATCTTGTAGAAGGTCCTATCCGGCCGCCAAAAGAAGGAGAAAAATATTTTCCGCTGGTAAAAGTAGATAAAATAAACGGTTGTGCCCCCGAAGATGTACGTGACCGTATACCTTTTGACCACCTTACCCCTCTTTTCCCGGATGAAAAATTCAGATTGACGGAACAAAGATCACATAAAGTATACGACCAGATAGCTGTTCGTGTAGTGGATCTATTCTCACCTATCGGAAAAGGCCAGCGAGGCCTTATCGTGGCACAGCCTAAAACAGGTAAAACCATGCTCCTTAAAGACATAGCCAATGCTATTGCTAAAAATCATCCGGAAGTATATATGATCATCCTGTTGATTGATGAACGTCCCGAAGAAGTGACGGATATGGCACGAAGCGTAGATGCGGAAGTCATTGCTTCGACATTTGACGAACCGGCCGAACGACATGTAAAAATCGCAGATATCGTTCTTAATAAAGCAAAACGCATGGTTGAATGCGGACATGATGTTGTCATTCTCCTGGATTCGATCACACGCCTTGCACGGGCATACAATACGGTTCAACCGGCGTCCGGAAAGGTTCTTTCGGGAGGAGTTGACGCCAATGCATTACAAAAGCCTAAACGATTCTTCGGAGCGGCACGTAACATTGAAAACGGAGGTAGCCTTACCATACTTGCAACGGCCTTGACGGAAACAGGCTCTAAAATGGATGACGTCATTTTTGAGGAATTTAAAGGTACCGGTAACATGGAACTGCAACTTGACAGAAAATTATCCAATAAACGGATCTATCCGGCTGTTGACATTATCGCTTCAAGTACGCGAAGGGATGACCTTTTGCAGGATGGAGCCACGGTCAACCGCATGTGGATACTTCGCAAATACCTTTCAGACATGAACTCAATAGAAGCGATGGAATTTGTAAAAAAACAACTGGTAAATACGGTCGACAATATGGAATTTCTCGCATCTATGAACGGATAACAGAAACTTCTTTCATAC
>JAIRKN010000270.1 GCA_031260095.1 Tannerella sp.
GCCATTTCACTTTATGGTGCATGTAAAAGGAGGCACCTTTATCTATGTTTACCGTAACGCCTTCGGGTATCATAATACTGTCATAAACCAGGTACGGCTTTTCGGACGTGAGCGTCGTATCCTTTTCAAATGTAGTTCCTCCCTTCAGGATGTGGACATTTTGTCCGTAAGCTTCAAGTAATATGTATTGTGTTACTCCGTTGGTTATGAATATAACCGAGTCATATATTACGAACGGAGAATTTTCATCATTCGGGTGAACCGTCACTTCAACCGCCACATAAAGACTGTCCTTTTTCCAGATAGGTATATCGTCGAAAGAATCCCCCTTGCGTCCGTCTACGTTTATCCTGAAATGGCTGTCGGCACTGTTGGCCAATAATATTTTACTGATCTTCAAGTCTTCGTTATTATTGTTATAGATCATGAAATAGTTGGTCGTAGAGCCGATAGCAGTGAATACGGTATCAAATGATACCGTATCGGCAGAGAAAGCAAGATAGTGATTCGGACTGACAGAATAGTAATCCAGATCATTGCATCCTGCTATCAAAGTTATGATCAGGACGGTTGCCCATAAATTCTTCATACGGATTTATTTTGTTCCTTAAACGGGAAAAGCCTACGGTTATTGTACGGAAGACATACAATATCTATACGCTTTCCAAAATATCAATCAAATGCTTCCACCATAAATCGACGGTCTTGATCTCAATGCGTTCGTCGGGGGAGTGAACTCCCTGTAACGTCGGGCCGAAAGAGATCATATCAAGGCGCGGATACTTCTCCAGAAATAGTCCGCATTCGAGGCCGGCATGTATCGCCATTATTTTCACTTCTTTTCCGAACAGTCTTTTATAGCTTTCGGCGGCTACTTTCAGGATTTTCGAATCCGGATTCGGTTTCCAGCCTGGATAACCTTCGCCGTGCTTGACTTTTGCGCCGGCCAACAGAAATACGGAAGCAACCTGATCGGCAATCGCATCTTTTTCCGATTCGGCAGAGCTGCGCTGACTTGTACCGACGACTATTTTCGTCGAACCGCCCATTTTGACCGACGCCAGATTGGTGGATGTTTCGACAAGCCCTTCTATGTCACGACTCATACTGATCACTCCGTGCGGACAGGCAAGTAGCGCATAGATCAGTTTCTTTTTCAGCGTGGCAGGCAGGCATTTTTCCGGCGTATCGGTTGATTCCATGATAAGCCGGACGTTCGGATCTGCCTTTTTCAATTCGTTTTCAATATCCGCAGCAAAGTTGTTTAACAGGATACGGACGCTTTCCCGGTTTTTGGGCGATATTCCTACGACCGCAAATGCCTCCCTTGGGATTGCATTATGAAGGTTTCCACCTTCGATAGCAGCAAGTGTAAACGGAAATTTCTCCTGTAGTTGGTATAAGAAACGAACTAAGATCTTGTTGGCATTGCCGAGACCTTTATGAATATCGCTGCCCGAATGTCCGCCGTTGAGACCGGTCACCGTTATGCGAAAATATTGATTGGAAACAGGTGCAGGAGCGGCTTTATATTCGAACGTAGCGACGGTACCTTTACCTCCCGCACATCCGATGAAGATCTCCCCCTCCTCTTCACTGTCCAGATTCAGTAAGATCTCTCCCGTCATAAATCCTTTTTTCACCGCTTTAGCGCCCGTTAATCCGGTTTCTTCATCTACGGTAAACAGACATTCGACCGGCCCGTGTTTTATGTCTTCGGATGTGACGACGGCTAATGCGGCGGCTAAGCCGATACCGTTATCCGCTCCGAGCGTTGTTCCTTCGGCATGTAGCCAGTCTCCGTCTACGACGGTTTTGATAGGGTCTTTATCGAAATCGAACTTCACATGGTTGTTTTTTTCGCATACCATATCCAGATGCGCTTGCAGGATCACGGTCGGAGACTTCTCGCGTCCTTTCGCGGCAGGTTTTGACAAAAGGAGATTCCCGGCTTTATCCTTTTTAATGGCTATTTTATATTTGGCGGCCACTCCCTCTATGTACTTTATAATTTTATCTTCTTTCCCGGAAGGACGGGGTACCTGAGTGATTTCATAGAAAAAACTCCACACATTTTTCGGCTCTAAGTATTTCATTTTAAGTTATAGTTAATTGTTAAATATGCACAAAACCACAGGCTCAGCAAGAAAAAAAATGAATTATTCACGTGAAATTTGTCGTACATTCTATTTAATCTCTTATCTTTGCGTCCACAAATATAGAAACAAATGCTTAAAGTTGTTGTATTTAATATTATAATTCTTCTTATTTGTTGGATATTGTTTTGTATAAGGATAATCATTAAGAAGAACGGCAGGTTTCCCAACACGCATGTAGGGGGGAATCCGGCGTTGAGCAAGAAAGGTATCAAATGCGCACAGGCGCAGGATTTTGAAGCCGGTATTCAAATGAATCTTTTCGAGCGGTTACAGAAAGATAGTTGAAAAATTAATTTTGAATGAGAATATGAAGGAAAAAGTACATTATGTTATTGAAGCGGCGCTTGCTGTCGCCGTGATTATTTTGTTTATTTTGCAATTTTCGGGAGATAAGAAATTGACGATAGCCGATATTGCCGTCTCGGACGGCAGCGCCGTATCGGAAAGTACGATGCCGATAGCTTTTATAGATGTTGATTCATTGATGTCGAACTATATTTATTCGATCGACCTGAATGAGCAGATTACAAAAAAATTCGAGAACTCCCGGGCCAGCCTTACGGAAAAACTTCGTAAGTTGCAGTCGGATGCGACCGACTTTCAACGGAAAGCGGAGACCGGCGCCTTTCTGTCGCGGGAAAGAATGGAAGCCGAGCAACAACGGATCATGAAAAGGGATCAGGAACTTCAGGAACTGCAAGCCCAGATGTCGCAGGAGCTTGGCGAGGAGCAGTTGCGTATGAATGAAGAATTGCGCAAAACGATCATCACACATTTAACAGAGTTCAATAAAAGTAAGGGGTATCATATTGTTTACGGAAAGATGAATGACAATATATTATATGCAAATGATGCTTATAATATCACAGGCGAGGTCATTGATTTTCTAAACAGGCAACACGCCTCGTCTCCTGCCGCAAAGACAGACGAGTAGAATAGAGCTTCTTGAATATAAACAGCGAAGGTGGAGTCCGGTACGGATTCCACCTTCGCTGTTTATATTCTATACATTTACATTCCCGGATTCACCGAGTAGAAAAATAATTCACATATTCGTCATCCTATATTTGCACCGGGAATAAAAAAGGCGTAAATTTGCGTGATAAAATGAAAAAAGAGTTAAATAACAAAAAAGTGAACCAGAAGTATTCAACAGAAGAAAGGGAAGGAGCAAGATTAAGCTCGTCATTGGTACAAAGATACCGTTCGCAAAGTAAGGTCGTGGTTTAAATCCGTTGAAAAAGATTATCTTTGCACAAAAAAAGATGAAACATACGCAAACTATAAATTGTCCTTACTGTAGTTCAATGGATTTAGTAAAGAACGGTCACAGTGAAAACGGCGCTCAACGCTGGCGGTGCAATAAATGCCACAAAAGTTTTCAACTGAATTATCGCTATAATGCGAGGACACAAGGCGTAAAAGAGCAAATAACAGAACTCACCCTGAACAGTTCCGGCGTTCGTGATATAAGTAGAATATTGAAAATCAATAAAAACACGGTGATGTCCGAGTTAATCCCTAACTCCGCTCAAGTTAGGTAGTCTATATCAATTTTTGCGAAGAGCCTTTGCATTTTTTTTGTAATTTCGGATTGAATCCATTGCCCTCTAATTTTCATTTTGTAGATAGCTTT
>JAIRKN010000011.1 GCA_031260095.1 Tannerella sp.
GGCATTATATATTTGTGCGGCGTGTTGATTGGCGCGCGAAGGTTGGCGGATGCTCAGGATGTCTTTGTTTTCGAGTTTCATGCGGGTGGTAATTATCGTATGCGAAGACATGATGTTGCTATAAAACTGATACTCCGAGAGATTGTGTTTGCGGTAATATTCCGACGGACGTAAGCCGCTTGCCAGATACGATTCTATATGTGCGAAGCCTTCCGTTTCGCTTAACTTGTGTGCGCTTGTTTGTTTTGACATACCTTTTTGACGGCAAAACTAATACTGCCGTATCAACTACACAAGATGTACTTGGCCGAACGTTTACATTATATCCCCAAGTTCAACTTAGCCCAACTTGGCAAAAATACCCTTCAAAACGGCAGGGAATCGGGCTATCAGTCGAGGTGGTTAATATCCTATTCTTCCTGTTTGAATGATGCGCGAAGAACAAAATAGCGGATGTCGGAGCCTATGTTAAAAGGATAGTTGATCCATTCGTTAAGCGATAATGATAGTTCATGATTTTCATTCCTGTAAATCCCGAACTTTATATTTTCCGTGTCGATCATTATGCCTAACTTATTGATAATACGGTGGATGTTTTCTTTTGTTATCAGTTCAAAAAACAGGATGTTTCCATTTCTGAAGTCAAATCCGGCCGGGAGATTTTCGGAGCTTTCCAATTCGAGCGCTATTAGTTCGGATTTTGAATTGCACGGAATTGTCAATACGGGTAATTTTTTCATAAAAACCGGATCTTTATGGTATTGTACATAATCGCGGATATAATGAATTGACACGAAGGGTGTTTTTGTCAGCTGATATGTGTTTTTTAATATTTCCGTTTCGGTGACAAAATGGGTATTGTAATGCAGTAGTTCATTTACCGATAAATCTTTTTCGATAAAATCAACTAAAGGTATGCCAAAAAAATTAGCTATTCTTATCATGGCCTCAATTTTCGGCTCGGCCCTTGATTCTTCGTAAGATGATATGTTTCCCCGCGTTAAATCAAATAAGTCAGCAAAAGCCTGCTGGCTCAATCGCTTTACGTTTCGAATCTTTTTGATGTTTTTTCCAATTTGTGTCATAAATTTTATGCCAAAAAAATTTGCAAGTTAAAATTTAAGCATTACATTTGCCAAAAATATTTGCAAATATAGTTTTTAATTCTTGAAAAACAAACTTAATATCGAAGATTTAAAAATATGATGTTGGGAAATAGTTTCTTTTATGATGTCTCCGGGCGCTTGCAGACGCAACCGGATATGGTGAGGGCGAAGCCGGATGTTATTGCCGCTATAACCTCTCTAAACTCTTTTTACTTCCGGATTTTCCGGTCGGATGATTTTCATTTCGGTTGTATATTAATAATTAATGTAATAGCAGTATTATGTATTTTAAGAAGATAGAATCATTTATTTCGAAACTGGGCTATTCTGTGTTTTATCAGAATGAGAGAGAAGGTATATTCCTTATTGAGAGCGAACAGGATGGGATAAAGAATCTGATTATCGGAGTCGCTCCTCCCATTCTAATTATGGAGCAGTATATTTTTACGCTTAAGAGTGACAATGCGGAGGTAATGAAATCCTTGTTGAAGAAGAATCGGGATATTATACATGGGGCGTTTGCATTGGACGAAGAGGGACGGAAAGTTATTTTTCGCTATACTTTACAGATTGAAAATCTGGATATCAACGAATTTGCAGGCGCATTAAATTCTTTAGGTTTGCTGTTGAGCGAATATTATGAACAAATTATTGAATTTTCTAAAAAGTAAGTACTATGAATATTTTTAAAAGACTTTTGAGAATCGGTCAGGCGGAGATTCATTCCGCAGTTGATAAGATGGAAGACCCTATACGGATGACGGAGCAGGGTATACGTGAAATGAGAGATGACCTCGACAAGGCTCTACAAGCCTATGCGCAAGTTAAGGCAATGGCGATACGCGCCGGGAATGATAAGACTAAAAAAGAAACGGAATCTCAGGATTATGGGAATAAAGCGGTTTTGCTGCTGACCAAAGCCCAGAAAGGTGAGTTTGATATGTCGCAGGCGGAGAAATTGGCAAGGGAAGCTCTGACTTTAAAGGAGAATCTTCTGTTGGAGGCTAAATCACTCGAAGAACAACTTGTTACGCATGAAAGGGCTGCTGATGATATTCAGAAAAATATTGATATTCTGAAATTTAATATTACAAAATGGGAAAACGAGTTGAAAACGCTGAAATCACGCATTAAAGTGAGCCGCGCTACTAAAGAAGTAAATAAGCAAATGGCGCAGATTGACAGCAACAGTACAATCAACATGCTTGAACGCATGAAAGAAAAAGTGGAAGAGGAAGAAGCGCTGGCTCAAGCTTATGGCGATATGGCTAAAAGGACGAAGTCGGTAGATGATGAGATAGATAAAGCCATAGGAGATAAAACGGGTAACGTGAGCCGGGAACTGGATGAAATCAAAAAGAACCTGGGGATTGTGTCTTTGTGAGTGATTAGTGGTTAGTGGTTAGTGGTTAGTGATGAATGAACTGTGAACTGCGAATGAACGGTGAACCGCGTGAACGAACGATAACGATGAATTGTTGTAAGGAACGATTAAATTAAAACGATTAATAATTAAATTACGATGGCAGACTTTTTTTTTAATTTGATGCACCCGCTGCCTAATGCCGTCATGACGGTGATAATGGCTGTATTGGCAATATACTGGCTGTTTACGTTTTTGTTGGGTGTTGGGTTGGAAGTGCCGGATTTGGGCTTTGACGTTGATGCGGATGTTTCTGATGTTGATGTGGATGTTCCCGAAACCGATGCGGACACGGCAGATTCCGAACAGGATGTTACATCAGAAAAATCCCCCGGATTTTTTATGAAATTCCTCAATTTTATAAATATCGGGCGGGTACCATTTATGCTGGTTCTTTCAACATTTAAATTCTTTATGTGGATCGGTTCGTTGATTACAACGAGTCTTGTAAATGTTACCTCATGGGGACTGTTTTCATTGTTTATTTTGGCGCCGATTGCTATAATTGCTGTGTTTTTTACTAAATTTGCAACAAATCCGATGGTGAAATTTTTTAGGGAAACAGGTTATAAAGGAGAAGAGGAAATCGACTTCTTAGGGCGTTCGGGCAGGATGCTGTCGACGATAAGCGGCGAGAAAATCGGAACGGCAGAGTTCCTGATCGATCGTAATCCGATTAAATTGAGCGTTCAAAGTATGGACGGATCTGAGATTAAATACGGTGATTATATTGTCGTAATGGACGAATCGGATGATAAAAGAAAACATTATCTGGTTAATAAAGAGGTGAGTATACGGAATTTATGATATGAATTTAAAAATATAACAAACTTAAAACTATGGAGCAGATGATTGTGATAATAGCGGGAGCCGCTATTTTTGTGTTGTTGGTTTTTCTGGGCATGTTAGCCTCTTTATACAAGAAAATACCACAAGGGAAATCGATCGTACGTACGGGCGTAGGAGGGACGAAAGTTGCTTTTAACAAAGGGATGTATGTGATTCCGATTTTTCATAAGATGGAAATCATGGATATCTCGCTGAAGAAAGTACAGATTGAACGGATGAATCACGACGGACTAATCTGTAAGGATAATATCCGCGCCGATATTAAGGTCGCTTTCTTTGTGCGTGTGAACAAGTCGGTAAATGACGTTATCAATGTTGCCCAGACGATCGGGTGCGAACGCGCCAGCGCTATCGAAACGCTGAAAGAGATATTCGAAGCAAAATTCTCGGAAGCATTGAAAACGGTAGGTAAGAAATTTGATTTCATCGAACTGTATGAAGCGCGACGCGAGTTTCGCGACGAGATTATGAATATCATCGGGACAGACTTAAACGGATATGTATTGGACGACTGTGCGATCGACTATCTGGAGCAAACAGACCTTCAATATCTTAGTCCGGAAAACATTCTTGATTCCGAGGGTATAAAGAAGATTACGGATCTGACGGCGGCGCAAAATATTAAGGCAAACCTGATTCGCCGTGAAGAAGAGAAAGTTATTAAGAAGCAGAATGTTGAAGCGCGTGAGGCGATCCTTGAGCTGGAACGTCAATTAGCCGAAAAGGAAGAAAAACAAAAACGTGAAATTGATAATGTAAAGGCGCGTGAAGAAGCTGAGATCCGGAAGGTTCGTGAGGAAGAACGATTGAAAGCCGAGACCGTACGTATTACTACCGAAGAAAGCATTGCCGTACAGGAAGAAAATAAATTACGCCAGATCATTATCGCGGAGAAAAACAAACAGCGAACTGCTGCCGTTGAAACGGAACGCGTTGAAAAAGACCGCGCACTTGAGCAAACCGAACGAGAGAGAATCGTTACGCTTTCGCAAATTGAGAAGGAAAGAGTGATAGAAATAGAAAGGAAAAATATTCAGGATGTGATTCGTGAACGCGTTCAATTAGAGAAGGGCGTTGTTGAAGAACAACAGAACATAAAAGATATAGAAGAATTTCGTACCGTTGAACGTCGGAAACAAGTCGGGATAACGGCGGCGGCTCAGGAGGCGGAAGAAAAATTGATACAATGCGTAAAGGCGGCGGAAGCGGATAAAATGGCTGCCGAGCAGAGGGCGAAAGAATTACTGATCGACGCCGAAGCGCAGAAAGAGGCATCTAATAAACAGGCGGAAGCGCGGAAAACGTTAGCGGACGCTAAAGCGCGTGAAGACGCGACAATCGGCCTGGCCGAAGCCGAAGTTATCAAAGCGAAAGCCGAAGCTCTTGAGATACAGGGTGTAGCCGAAGCGACGGTTATTGAGAAAAAAGCGAAAGCTGAAGCCTTTAGTATTGAAGCGAAAGCCGATGCAAAACGCAAAGAGGGTTTGATGGAAGCGGAAGTGACGAAGGAAAAAGCCTTGTCGGAGGCTATTGGAATAGACGAAAAGGCGACGGCTATGAAAAAATTAGACGGCGTTGGCAAAGAACACGAAGAGTTCAAACTGGCGCTTCAGAAAGAAAAAGAAGTGGAACTGGCGCAAATAAATATCCGAAAAGAGATTGCACAGGCACAGGCAGATGTGTTGTCGGAAGCACTTAAATCGGCAGATATCGATATCGTCGGAGGAGAAACGATGTTCTTCGAAAATATTGTGAATCAAATCTCCAATGCAAAGGGATTTGATCGCTTCGTGAACGAAAGCGAAAACGTTACGCAAATAAAAAAAGCGTTGCTTGGCGACGGTATGAACGAAGGCGATCTGCTCGAACGCATTCGCCATTATGCAACCCGGACGGGTATCTCGACGGAAGACGTGAAAAACTTGACGATCGCAAGCCTTCTCCTTAAGATGCAAAAGCGATGTGATAACGACGGTGATAAAGGGTTCTTATCAAATCTGTTGAACATGGCCAAATCAATGGGGCTATCCGATAAAAAGCTGAAGTGAAGAAAATGACTTTTTAAAAATTTTTTGATGCAGGATCGGGAGAAAAATAAAAATACCGGAATACTCGAAGCGGGCGCCTATGAAATAATCCGTAAACGTCTTCAAGCGCAGAAAGACGATCTTTCCGAACGGTTAGACGCACTGAATGAAGCGCGGAAAGCGGTGTTTTCGACGACGGAGTTTTCCCTGAAAGCGAATCAGCGTATTAATACGGAAAATAATTGTGAGGCGAGGGGTATCATCGCGTTTGGAGACCTTTGCATTTTCGGGTACAATGTACATTTCGGACTGCGTTCGGAAATACAACTCGGCGATGTGTTCAGTATTTATAAATTTGAAGATCATCAATTTATACCGCAATCGTTGGATCTGATTGATGATCCTGATTTTGTGACGGACTATAAGAACCTGTATAAATATTACCGTGATTCTACTTTTTCAAGATTCCGCCGTACGGCGAATTATCTGTACATGATATTCCGAACAAGCCGTAATATTGGAGATGAGAAAGCGTTCAAATGGCTTGTTAAAGACGGGAAACTGATTTATCAGGACAATCGCAGTATCCATGAGGTCGTAAAAGCTCCGCAACACGAATTTAAATGGATTAAAACGACACTCGACGATCGCCGATTAGGGCTTCATCCGCATATATCCATACTTGATAAAGTGTTTATTGAAGCAATAGGCGGCGATATCACATTTAAGATAGAAGATAATACGGATACGGGAAAAGGTATTTACGCCGAAAAAGTTGACAATAAAGATCAACAGATAGACGACGCGGATTATTACTATGCCGATCTGGGGAATCTGATTCTTATACGTATAAAACCGTATCAGGAAGATTTCCGCGCTTTTATTTTCAATACGCGCACGAAAGAGGTTGTCAATATAAGGATGTTGAACGATGCGGGAATTTTGCTGCCGGATAACCACGGCGTGGTTTTCCCGAACGGATATTATCTGCAGAACGGGGAGTACAGGATATTTGAAAGCAACCTGAATAATATTGAATTTTTCCGACAAATAGCGTCGCCTAACGGAGAGGATTTTTTGTATATTTTCTACCAGAACGAAAATAATACGTATGTCTTGATGTCGTATAACGTTATCAGACAACAGGTTGAGACGCCGATTATTTGTAACGGGCATACGTTATTCAAAGACGGAACGCTCATCCTGTTCCGCTCCGAACAGGAGGCTACTCGTCATCATCAGGTACAGATATGGCAGTCGCCTTATTCGCTGGAACTGAAAGAGAATGAAGACAAAAAGGGGGATTTCCTGTATAAGGTAGGAAATAAAAGTATCGTGAAGGCGATGGCCGAATGTCGGGAGGTTATTCAACTGATAAACAAAGAGGATACTTATGAGGGGCTTTATGAGGATATCGCCGGGAAGTCAAATGATATTATCGATGCCTATTTCTGGATATCTGACAACGCTGCATTTGGCTTGTTCGACCCGTTAATGCAAATCAAAGATGTCGCTAATACGGCTGTTGATGAGTTTGAAAAAGTAAAGACGCAACGTAAACATGCGGAGAATGAACTCGAAATAGCAGTCGAAAAAGTGGATAACCTGCTGTTGCATATCAGAAATGCACGCTTTGTCTCATTGGAGCAATACATCACACTGCTGGCCGACACGCGTAAAATGCAGGGGGAGATGATTGAGGCGGCAAACCTGAAATATATTGATCAGGAAAAGATCGATGAACTGAAACGAACGTTGTCGCAGACGAACGAAAAACTGTCGGGTAAGACGGTGGAGTTTTTGTTACGGGATAGCGCGCTGCTTCCGTATGAAAACAAAGTGACAGAACAACGTGGAGAAGTTGAGAAAGTGAAGAAAGTTGTCGACGCGAACAAGATTGAAGATAACTGTCGGCATATTTCTTCGGAACTGGAGTTGCTTATTGATATTTTAAACAGCCTTAAAATAGAGGATACGACGCAAGCTACGATGATTATCGAAAAGATCTCATTGATATTCGCATCGTTGAACGAAGTGCGCGCGAAACTTAAAAAGAAAGTCGATTCGCTCCGGAATGCGGAGGCCGTAGCCGAGTTTCGTGCGCAACTGACATTGCTGGAACAAAGTATCGTGAATTATCTGGAACTGGCAGCTTCGCCGGAAAAAGCCGACGAATATTTCACAAAGGCGAGTGTGCAGGTAGAAGAGTTGGAAAGTAAGTTTGCCGGCTTTGATGAATTTATTGCTATCATCGCAGACAAACGTAATGAAATCGCCAAAGCGTTTGACGGACGGAAGAGGCAGCTTGTCGAACAAATAAACCGCCGTACTTCTTCGCTGGAACAAATAGGGCTTCGCGTGTTGAAGAATGTCGGTAACAAAGCGCAATCGTTCGGAACGAAAGAGGATATACACGCCTTTTACGCTTCAGACCTTATGGTGGGTAAAGTGCGCAAACTGGTTGAAGATCTGAGATCTTTAGGCGATGTATCGAAAGCCGAAAATCTGGAAAACAGCCTTAAAACTTCGTTCGAGGACGCTCTCCGAATACTGAAAGATAAAACGGAACTGTTTGCCGACGGCGAAAATATCATATCATTAGGTGATTATAAATTCGCCGTTAATAAACAATCGCCCGATTTGACCGTTGTGCGCCGTGGCGATAAATTATTTTATCACATTACGGGAACGAATTTCTATTACGAACTCCCAAATGAGGATATAATCCGTTACAGAGATATTTGGAACCAGGAAATAGTTTCGGAAAACAGCGAAGTATACCGTTCCGAATACCTTGCATTTCTTGCTTTTAATGAGTATCGGAAGTCGTATGATTTTGATGCAAAAGAATTTGTTGCAGGGAAGATTGAGCGAAGTTATTCCGAGTCATACCTGAAAGGTGTGCACGACTATGACGCCCTACGGATATATGAAAGTATCGTTTCGCTTACGGAGCAATTGGGCGTATTGTCGTTCCGTCCGCAGATACGCGTGGCTGCACAACTGTTTTGGTATGCGATCGCCGAGGATGAGAAAAGATTGCTGCGCGGGTTGATTATTTCGGCAAACAACGTGTTAAAGGCGTTTCCTGCATCGCATAATTATCAGTATGTTACAAACCGGATCCGGGAAATGTTTGTCCGGTGGAACACAGGGTATTTTGATACCGTGAAAATACACCCGGAAAAGGTGGCGTTATACCTGTTCCGAGAATTTGCCGATACATCGGCCTTTACGGTCAGCGAACAATCGAAAACTCTGGAGAAAGAGTTTCTGAGATATCTGAAATCGAATAAGTTGCAGGATAATTTCAATATCGATGTGGCAGACGAATCATTTGGCACGGTAGAACGTTATTATTTGGTACGTAACTGGTTATCATCGTTTATCGAATTGTCGGGCAATTTGAAGAAATATAAGAAATATCGTGGAGAAACGGCTTGTTTGTTGTTGCTGAAAGAGCTTTCGTTCGAGCTAAGAAAAAGCCCTGATGATATTGAAATCCGGGATTTGCGCGGAAGCCATTCCACTATCGTGAATAACCTGTATCACGTTGATTATCATGCATTGATGTTTAAACTAAATCATTTCAGTGACATCAGCGTACCGGCTTTCAACGAGTTTACACAGTTTAAAGACAAGTTGGTCGGCGACTATAAAAAGTCGCTTAAGATAAATGAATTAAAACCGCGTGTGCTGACTTCGTTTGTGCGTAATAAGTTGATAAACGGCGTCTATCTTCCGCTGATAGGCGCAAATCTGGCAAAACAGTTGGGCGTCGCCGGAGAAAATAAACGTACCGCACGTATGGGAATGTTGCTCCTTTTGTCGCCTCCCGGTTATGGTAAAACGACACTTATGGAATATTTGGCCAATATTATGGGGCTTATTTTTGTCAAAATCAACGGGCCGACGATCGGACATTCCATAACAAGTATTGACCCGTCGGAAGCGAAGACTTCGGGTGCGCGCGAAGAGTTGAAAAAGATTAATTTATCTTTTGAAATGGCGGATAATGTAATGCTTTATCTGGATGATATTCAGCATTGCAGTTCCGAATTTTTGCAGAAGTTTATCTCATTGGCTGACGGGCAGCGGAAAATGGATGGTATTTTTGAAGGTGAAAGCAAGACTTACGATTTGCGTGGTAAACGTTTTTGCGTGATTATGGCTGGAAATCCCTATACCGAAAGCGGGGAGAAATTTCAGATCCCCGATATGCTGGCAAACCGCGCCGACGTGTATAATCTGGGCGATGTAATCGGCGATTCCGAAAACTTGTTCCGCCTTAGCCTTCTCGAAAACGCGATTGTAGAAAATCCGTATCTGCGGAAAATTGCAAATAAGAGTTTTGCCGATTTTTATAACTTGGTTGAATTTGTCGAGACAAAGAGCGATATGACATTCGATTCCGAAAGTCATCATACGCAGCAGGATATGGATGATTTCATTGCCGTGACCGGACATGGCCTGTTTGTGCGCGATATAGTGATGAAAGTCAACCGGCAGTATATCGACAGTGCGGCGACGAAAGATATCTATCGCGTCGAGCCGGCGTTCAAACTGCAAGGTTCATACCGCGACATGAATAAAATGATTGCGCGGATTGTACCGCTGATGAATCGGAAAGAAGTTCTTTCGCTCGTCCTTACCCACTACGAAAACGAGGCGCAGACACTTACGTCTGACAGCGAAGCCAATCTGCTAAAACTGAAAGAAATTGCCGGAGCGCTCACCAAAGAAGAAAAAGCCCGTTGGGAACAAATTAAAACCGTGTTCAATAAAAACAATAAACTTGCCGGCGTAGACCGTAGCAATCAGGTCGGTATGGTAATCGCCCAGCTATCTGAATTTAACGATCATCTTGCCGGGATAAAACAGGCGCTGGGGAAGAAATAACCGTCTTATTACTTCTCTCTACGTCCTGTCAGGCGTTCGTCTCCTGTTTCTTATCGGTCTGTGTGGAATGTCGAAAATTTCATGTACATTTGTACCGAAGCAGGTACATATTAAAAATTACGATTATGGCAGTATTGGAAATTACAAGCAGGCAATCCGCCTGTCCGTAATATGCTGCTGCATAAAGACCTCCGCTTCCTGAATGCAGCCGTGACATCCCAGTCCGGGAAGTACTACTATCCATTGACAGCCGTGACCTGTATCAATCCGTTCAATCGCACTACTCAAAAAATCCCGCTCGATTTTTTCGGGCGATTTGCGGCACGATGCGAAAACAGTAATACATCCGATCAAAATGCTGATAGTTACCCCTTTCATAACTCCTGTAATTTAAATATTTTGAAAGTCAAATAATCTTCGTTTTCATCTTCGTCGTCGATGTATTCGATGTTTAGCCCTTCGCTTGTAACAAAAGAATTTGTCCAGTTCCATACCTCTCCCGTTCCGATAAGTGTTTCGCCCAGATAGTTGAACTGCTCGTCCATCACAATCACGATGACGGGCTTTTTTTCTTTTCTGGTACCAGATGTGGCGTTGGGAATACCTTTCAACATAAAACGGTAATATACCTTGCGCCAGGGGTCATGTAAAATGGCTGTATACACGTCTTCTCCGGCAAAATAAGTATATAAAAGTTCACTGGGTGTTTGCGAAGGATTATCCCAGTTAACCGAATGAATTGTTCCGGCTACATTGCTTCCCGCAAATACGGTTTTATAGGTTTCCGAATTCCATTTCGTTATGTATAGGTCATGTGAAGCCGGAAAGCTGTAAATCAACTCTCCCGAAGGCGACAGCGCCGGATAAACAAGTGTGGACAGACCTCCTTCCCAATTGGAGTTGTCTCCGTATATCGCTTCCGGATAGGTATGGAAAAATTTCACATCAGAGGTTTTCAGGTCAATACAGGCAGAAAATCTAAATTTCTCGATTAACGAATCGCGAATGGAAA
>JAIRKN010000059.1 GCA_031260095.1 Tannerella sp.
TACGTATCGGGAGAATACCGTGACCTCACCATAGGCGTCGAATACGGGGGACGGATTATCAACACAGGAACGCGCGTGCCTCTGACAGCCAAGCTCATTTTACTCATAAGCGACGGCCATATTATGCCACAGGACAGTGATGACATAAATAATGACGAAAGCTGGTTTTAATTATGACCTATCCGGAGAAAACAGAAGACATCTTCCACGACGACGATTTGTTTGACCCTGAAGATGAGAATGACGAAAAGCCTTTACCCCAAGAAGATGATCATCAGCTACACGAACACTTCCGCTTTACAGTAGACAGAAACCAGTCTTTATTACGCATCGACAAATTCCTGATAGACCGGCTGACAAACGCCAGTCGCAACCGTATACAAGCGGCTGCCGAAGCAAATTGTATACTCGTGAACGGGAAAGCCGTCAAAAGCAATTACCGTGTCAAACCGATGGATGTAATAACGATCATGATGTCGCATCCGCGTTACGAATCCGAAATAATCCCTGAAAATATTCCACTCAATATTGTGTATGAAGACGATGAACTGCTTGTCGTCAACAAACCGGCCGGATTAGTGGTACATCCCGGACACGGCAACTATCAGGGAACACTTGTAAACGGTCTGGCCTATTATCTGAAAGATGATCCCCTGTACGACCCGGACGACCAGCGCGTAGGGCTTGTACACCGTATAGACAAAGACACATCGGGCCTCCTCGTGATTGCTAAACGACCGGAGGCAAAAACAAACCTGAGTTTGCAGTTTTTCAACAAAACGACACAGCGCAGATACGTTGCCTTAGTCTGGAACATTCCGAAAGAACCGGAAGGACGTATTGAAGGAAATATCGGACGCGATCCCCGCGACAGAAAGGTTATGACTGTTTTTCCCGACGGAGAACAGGGGAAACAAGCCGTGACACACTATCGCGTGTTAGAAAAATTCGGATACGTTTCTTTAATAGAATGTCGCCTGGAAACCGGACGTACTCATCAGATACGCGCCCACATGAAATATATCGGACATCCGATATTCAATGATGAAAGATATGGGGGCGCCATCATACTGAAAGGTCTGCCTTCAGCCGGATACAAACAGTTTATACATAATTGTTTCGACGTATGCCCGCGACAGGCATTACATGCCAAAACGCTCGGTTTCGTACATCCTGCAACAGGAAAAGAAATGTTTTTTGACTCTGTTATTCCGGATGATATGGAACATTTGATAGAACGATGGAAAAAATATGTGTGCGGAGCATACAATGAACATCCGACAATTTAATAACTCAAGAATATATATGAAACATATTGCAATTGTAGCAGGAGGAGATTCGTCCGAATACGAAGTATCTTTAAGAAGCGCGGAAGGAGTATACGGCTTTATTGACGGAACCCGTTATAACCGGTATATCGTCACGCTGAGAAACAGCGACTGGAAAGTAAGAATGCCGGACGGAACAACTTATGACGTGGATAAAAACGATTTCAGTTTTCGGACAGGCGAAAAAAAGATAAAATTTGATTACGCATATATTACTATTCATGGTCGTCCGGGTGAAGACGGACGCCTTCAGGGATATTTTGACATGCTGGATATTCCCTATTCATCATGCGGCGTACTTGCAGGAGCTTTGACATTCAACAAATATATAAACAATCAGTTTCTAAAGAGCCTTGGGTACCGTGTCGCCGATTCTATACGCCTGCTGGAAGGCCAACAGATAGATTGCGGAACTATTGTCGACAAACTGAACTTGCCTGTTTTTGTCAAACCGAACAATGGCGGGAGCAGTTTCGGCGTAACCAAAGTAAAGGAAGCCTCGCAATTAAAACCGGCTATAGAAAAGGCTTTCTCCGAAGGATGTGAAGTCATTATAGAGCGTTTTATCAAAGGTCGTGAAATCACATGCGGCTGCTACAAAACGAGAACGAAACAGGTTGTCCTGCCGATAACGGAAGTGGTCACCGGCAACGAGTTTTTTGATTATGACGCCAAATACAACGGCCAGGCAGAAGAAATAACGCCGGCGCGCATATCCGAAGAACTGACCGGCAAAATACAACGTCAGACATTGGAAATATATGACGTCATTAGAGCGCATGGCATCATACGCATTGATTATATCATACCCGCAGACCATCATCCTGTCCTGCTGGAGATAAATACGAACCCGGGCATGACGGCAACCAGCTTCATCCCGCAACAAATAAATGCCGCAGGTCTTGACGTCAAAGACGTCATGACGGAAATCATAGAAAACAGTTAATATAAAAAAAAGGTTAAAGACGCACGTATATTCAAATAACATTCGTATGTTTGCAGTCTAACCGGGATTAATGATGAGCACAGATTATTCTAATTATAATTTTGACGATATTCGTCCTCTTAACAATGACGAGGTTTGTGATGCTATTGAAAGTCTTGCGACCTCAATAGAATTTCAGAACGCATTACGGTATATCATGCCGGACTTAGACTGGGAATTGTTTGTAAAAGCGATGCGTGAATGTAAAACAAAAGAACAGTTTAAGACGACGCTGGCATATAATGCAGTCATGCAGATTGCCAAAATGACGACGTTTTCGCTTACTATATCCGGCCGTAGCCGGGTACCCAAAGATCTACCCTGCACATTTATCTCCAATCATCGCGACATTGTGCTGGACGCTGCTTTCCTCAACGCGTTGCTCCTTGATATCGGTCATGGAATGACCCAGGTAGCGATCGGGGATAATCTATTGATACATCCGTGGATTGATACGATAGTGAGATTAAACAACTGTTTTATTGTCAAACGTGATATATCCGTACGTCAACTATTGGAAGCGAGCCGGCAACTATCCGCTTACATTCACCATACGATCAAAGATTCCGGAGAATCTATCTGGATCGCACAACGTGAAGGAAGAGCGAAAGATTCGAATGACCATACCCAGAGTAGCATCCTGAAAATGCTGAACATGGCCGGAGAAGATAAGGAGAATGTGCTGAAAAACCTGATGGATCTCAATATTGTACCGATTGCGATCTCGTATGAATACGACCCATGCGACTTCCTTAAGGCGAAAGAATTTCAGCAGAAAAGGGACAACCCGGATTTTGTAAAAAGCAAACGCGACGATCTGCTGAATATGGAAACAGGATTGCTCATTGACAAAGGACGCGTGCATTTTACAATCGGTTCGCCCATCAATGATAAACTGGCCCGGCTGGAGAACAGAAAATCAGACAAAAATGCACTGATAACAGCGATTGCAGAAACGATCGATAAAGAAATATACAAACACTACCGCTTTTATCCATGCAATTATGTAGCCTATGATCTGCTGCACCATAGCGTATATTTCCGTACAAACTACGACCTGCGCGATAAAATGCTTTTTGAAACCTATCTGCAAAAGCAAATTAACAAAATAGACCTTCCCGATAAAGATGAAATATTCCTGCGGACGAAGATCCTTGAAATGTATTCAAACCCGTTGCAGAACCACATGGACAACATAGAGTAAACGAAGACAGATAACATGGCAAATGACGAATTGAAATTTTACGGAAAAATTCCCGAACCGGCTCTTCGGCGGTTGCCCTGGTATTTGGCCTATGTGAAATTACTGAAAGGCAAAGGCGACACGGTTGTTTCGTCCACACAAATAGCAAAAGAGATCAATGTAGATGCAAGCCAGGTGGCCAAAGACCTGTCATTCGTAAACATATCGGGAAAAACCCGCGTAGGATACGGGATTGACGCATTGGTCGATATACTGGAAAACTTCCTGGGATTCACATCGCAACACAAAGCCTTCCTTTTCGGCGTAGGACGACTTGGCGCGGCGCTGATGAGAGATTCGGGACTAAACCGGTACGGACTGGAAATTGTTGCCGGATTCGACATACGCGAAGATATCACCGGAACAAAAATCGACGGGATCCCGGTCTTCCCGATAGAAGCGCTTCCCGAAAAGCAAAAAGAATACGGGGCTGCCATCGGCATTATCACCGTTCCGGTAGAAAATGCGCAGGAAGCGACCGACTTCATCATCGCAAACGGCATAAAAACGTTATGGAACTTCACCCCGTTCCGCATCCGCGTACCCGAACAAATCGTCGTCCAAAACACCTCCATCTACGCCCACCTCGCCGTCATGTTCAACCGAATGAACGAAAACTCCACGAATTAATAGCTCATCACCCGCCCCGCAACAG
>JAIRKN010000097.1 GCA_031260095.1 Tannerella sp.
AAAAAAACTTAAAAAAAGTTGCACGAAATAAAATTCATGCGTATTTTTATCGCAAATTACGGCATAAGATGAAATCTTGTTGCAGTGCCTTCTGCCTTTTTTTTCATCAGTGGTTTGCAGAGAAAGAAAATTGCTGTGAAGAAGGGTATCTTGATAGTGATAATAGCTTACATTGGATTTGAGTTTTTGGGTCTTTTCGGATTACATGGCACATTTGATTGGTTCGATATTATTGCGACTTTATTGAGTGGATTTCTCACTTTAATAATCCTGTCATTATTTTCAATTAAAGAAATATAAAATGTTTTTTCCGTCAGAAATCACCAATGATACAACAGAGTCCCTGTTTGTGAAACGTAATGGACGAAGTTATGTCGTCTATGTGGCTGTACTTATTGCAATTACAGTTATAATAATTGCATTACCGTTTATCTATGTTGATATAAGTGCTCAGGGTAAGCGTCTCCGCGATACCGTATAGTTCTATTTGCAATTGGTTCGTACCTTTGCCTGCACAAAATAAAAAATCGAAGATATGTCTGCTGAATCCTATTTTACAGAAGTCGTCTGTTCTTATCGCAAGTTGTTATTGGCATCGGAAGCCGAATCCTGCGCTTTGAGTTTGCGTGAATATTGTCGTGTTCGCCACGTATCCTGGCGTGATTTTCAACGCTGGGCATCTACGGCGGAGGTAGCCGCCGACTTACCAATACGTTCAACAAAAGCTAGCCCAAAGATCAAATCATCCGGGAAAAAGTCTCTCACTTGTGAATCTCCGAAAGAGACTCGTGTACTGTATCCGTTACATTTTACACCTGTGACAGAAAGCGGCGAGGAAATACGCGAAAGCGAATCCGGTCTGTTGCATGACATTTGCATTCGCTTTCCGGGGGGTGTTATGATATCCATTGGTCGTGGAAGCGTCCGGGAAGTGTCGTCGCTGATTAATTTCATCAATTTCATCAAACCCTAAATCCGTCGTTTTATGTTTGCACTGACTAAATCCATGAATTACTATTTGTGTCCGGGCTATACCGATATGAGACGTGGCATATATTCCCTGTATCAAATGGTAAAAACCCAGATGAAACGCAATCCGGTATCGGACGAGGTTTTCATCTTTTTGGGTAAAACCAGGCGTCAAATTAAAATATTACATTGGGAAAATGACGGATTTATACTCTATCATAAAAAACTTGAAAAGGGGACCTATGAGCTACCTGTATATTCCTCATTAGAAGACCGTTATCACATCGGATGGCAGACGTTCGTTTTGATGTTGGAGGGGGTCGGCATGCGCTCGGCAACGTTCCGCAAACGCTTTGAAATTAGCGTTAAATAGCTTATCCTCAAACATATACAATAAAAAATAAATCCATATTTTCTTGTTTATCCGGATTATGCTCCGTATTTTTGTGACATGCAAAATAGCCGAACAATAGAATTTTTGGAAAAACTGTTGAGTGATACCACTGAGCGGGAAAAAGTTCATCTGGAACAAATTCATCGTCAGTCGGAACAGATTCATCGCCAGTCGGAACAAATTCATCAACTCTCCGGTCAGATAACGCATCAAACCGGTCAGATAGAAGAGCTTTCGCTCTTACTTAAAGAACAGACTAAAACAATCCAATCCTTAGAAGAATCTTTACTCCAAAAGGGTAAGGATTTAACGTCTTTATCAGGAAGGAATCGTGGTTTGACCAAACTTTTGAACGGCAATGTGTCCGAAAAGATTACACCTGAAACGCCTCGGGAAACAGAGGATACGGTGGAGAAAAAGAAAACTCCTTCCCCCAAAGAACGAGGCAATAACCAGGCCAGGCGTAAAGAGCATTTTGACCTGGAAGAGGAGATTATAGAAATATGGCCGGATCACGCAGGCTTCGACACCTCAAAAGTCCATATTGTCGGCCAGACAGATTCCATCCGTTACAGTTACATTCCCTGTAAATTTAAAAAGACCATTTACCGCCAATATAACTGCAAGGCAGGAGATACGATCCTTTGCGGCGTCGCGCCCAGAGCGCCTTTTATGAACTCCAATTATGACGCTTCGTTCATAGCGGGCATGATGCAGCAACGTTATATGTATGCCATGCCGGTTTACCGGATCGTCAACCTGTTTAATGAATGCGGCTTTGAATTAAACCGTGCGACAGCCCATGGATTAATAGCAAAAGCATCTGCCCGTCTGGACGAGTTCTATGAAGTACTACGCCGGGCTATCCATGAAGATGCTTATATCCGGATGGATGAAACGTATCATAATGTATTGACGGGAGAAAAAAACGCAAAAGGCAAAGGTATCCGTAAAGGATTCTTCTGGTCGGCCATGGCCGACACGTTCGGATTGGTTCATTTCTTTTACGAAGAAGGCTCGCGTGAAAAAAATATTTTCCTGGATTATTTGGACAAGTCTTATCAGGGCGCTGTCCATACCGACGGTTACTCCTGTTACAAACGGATTGAAACCGATGAATATCCGTATGCCAGGCGGATATCCTGCATTCAACATGCCAAGCGCAAATTTATTGATATCGGAAAAGATGATCAAGCTGGAGAAATCATCTGCCTGATAAACCAACTCTACCAAATTGAGCATAACATACCTCCAGCGTGGACGCCCAAACAAAAACTGCGCGAACGAAATAAAAAAGCGCCCCCTATATTGAAAAGCATCAGGAAGAAACTTCTTGCGATAAAAAATGATCCGCAAACATTGCCCTCCACCCCTCTGGC
>JAIRKN010000230.1 GCA_031260095.1 Tannerella sp.
AGAGCACAATTGAAAGCGGAGGGTAAATACGAAGAATTACAGTCTTTGCCTAAGAATGCTTCACCTGTTCGTTTGCACAACCGTTGTAAAATTACCGGTCGTCCGAAAGGATATATGCGGCAGTTTGGTATTTCACGCATACAGTTCCGTGAAATGGCTTCGCACGGACTGATACCGGGAATCAAAAAAGCAAGTTGGTAAGAGAGAAAATAATAGTGTTTTATTAAATATTGTCCCGGGAAGCGGGATCAATTTAATTCAGAAAATATGACAGATCCTATTGCAGATTATTTAACGAGATTGCGGAATGCGATCAAGGCGCAGCACAGAGTAGTAGAAGTGCCGGCGTCGAATTTGAAAAAAGAGATCACAAGGATCCTTTTTGACAAAGGCTACATTCTTAATTTTAAGTTTGTAGAAGAGGGTCCTCAAGGTACGATTAAGGTTGCCTTGAAGTATGATCCGGTAAACAAAGTGAATGCGATTAAGAAGCTCCGGCGAGTTTCTTCTCCGGGTTTGCGTCAGTATACGGGCTACAAAGATATTCCCCGTGTATTAAACGGATTGGGTATTGCAATTCTTTCTACTTCAAAGGGCGTGATGACCGATAAGGAAGCGCGCGATTTGAAGATTGGCGGCGAGGTTTTATGTTTTATCTATTAATAAGGAGGAAAGAAGCATGTCAAGAATAGGAAAATTACCCATACAGATTCCTTCGGGAGTAACTATTACCCAAAAGGATGGAATTGTTACCGTGAAAGGGCCAAAAGGGGAACTATCACAAGCCGTAAATCCGGATATTAAAGTGAATGTAAACGACGGCGTATTGACGGTAGAAAGACCTACGGATGAAAGAATTCACCGTGCTCTTCACGGTCTTTATCGTTCGTTGATAAATAATATGGTAGCCGGAGTATCCGGCGGTTATAAAAAAGAACTGGAACTGGTAGGGGTTGGTTATCGCGCCTCCAATACGGGTCAATTATTGGAACTTTCGCTTGGATATACGCATAATATATATTTGGAATTGCCGCAAGAAGTCAAACTTGAAACAAAGTCGGAACGTAATAAAAGCCCGCTTATTATATTAGAGTCGGCAGACAAACAGTTGCTTGGTCAGGTTTGCGCTAAAATCCGCTCGTTCCGTAAACCGGAACCTTATAAGGGAAAAGGTATCAAATTTGTGGGTGAAGTGATCAGAAGAAAATCAGGTAAATCTGCGGCTAAATAAAGCCTCGTAAATAGATGATAATTATGGTAACGAAAGATTTGAGAAGATTAAAGATAAAGAAAAGGATTCGGGGTAAAGTTTCCGGTACGGCCGAACGCCCGCGTTTGACTGTTTTCAGAAGCAACAAGCAGATTTATGCGCAAGTGATCAATGATGTAGAAGGCAAGACGGTTGCTGCTGCTTCGTCATTAAAGGTAGGAGAGAAAACTTCCAAGAAAGAACTGGCTGCAAAAGTCGGGGAAATGATTGCAAAGAATGCACAGGAGGCCGGCATACAGGCTGTTGTGTTTGATCGTAACGGATATTTATATCATGGGAGAATTAAAGAGTTGGCGGATGCCGCACGTAACGGTGGACTTAAATTTTAATAACAATGGCAATAAACAACAGAGTTAAATCTACAAACGATTTAGAATTAAAAGATAGATTAGTAGCAATCAACCGTGTTACCAAGGTGACGAAAGGGGGGCGTACGTTTACGTTTGCGGCAATCGTTGTGGTTGGTAATGAAGACGGAGTGATCGGCTGGGGCCTGGGTAAAGCAGGTGAAGTAACTACGGCCATTGAAAAAGGAGTAGAAGCCGCTAAGAAAAATTTGGTAAAGATACCGATTTATAAGGGAACAATTCCTCATGAACAAACCAAAAAGTTCGGCGGCGCCGAAGTATTACTTCGACCGGCGACTCCGGGTACCGGGGTAAAGGCCGGCGGCGCTATGCGTGCCGTGCTTGAAAGCGTAGGCGTTAAAGACGTACTGGCGAAGTCCAAAGGTTCGTCCAATCCTCATAATCTTGTAAAAGCGACTATTGCTGCGTTGAATGAGATGAGAAGCCCTTCTATGGTGGCTCAGAACAGAGGTATATCACTGGAAAAAGTATTTAAAGGTTAATTGGAGGAAACGAATCATGGCAAAAGTAAAAATTACACAAATCAAGAGCCGTATCGGCAGCCCGAAAGACCAGAAAAGAACGTTAGACGCATTGGGACTGACTAAAATGCATAAGACGGTTGAGCATGAATATACCCCGTCGATTGAGGGAATGGTGAGGAAAGTGAGACATCTGGTTTCTGTTGAAAAATAATAGTTAAGCGTAAAAAAATAAAAGATATGAATTTATCCAATTTAAAACCCGCGGCAGGTACAACTAAAACCCGTAAAAGAATCGGTCGCGGACCGGGTTCGGGATTAGGCGGTACCTCAACGAGAGGTCATAAAGGTGCGAAAGCGCGTTCCGGCTACAAACACAAGATTGGTTTCGAAGGAGGTCAGATGCCTTTGCAACGCCGTTTGCCTAAATTTGGCTTCAAAAATATTAACCGTGTTGAATATAAAGCTATTAATCTTTCTGCATTACAGAAAATGGCCGAAGAGAAAAATTTGTCGAAGATTGGTGTGGAAGAATTAATAACGGCAGGTTTTATTTCGTCTTCCCACTTGGTTAAGATTCTGGCAAAGGGAGAGTTAACAGCAAAGATTGATGTTGAAGCGCATGCTTTTTCAAAAACAGCGGAGGCGGCGATCACAGCAGTAGGTGGAACAGCAAAAAAACTCTAAGCAATCATGAGGGTAGTCGATACAATAAAAAATATATGGAAGATTGAGGATCTCAGGAAACGTATCCTTATTACATTGCTATATGTGACTATTTATCTGTTCGGAACATACGTGGTGATTCCGGGTGTGGATCCGAAAGATCTGACGGGACTGGCAGAACAGACCCGGGGCGGTCTGATGGCATTGTTGGATATGTTTTCAGGAGGAGCCTTTTCCAACGCTTCCATATTTGCATTGGGAATCATGCCTTATATCTCTGCTTCCATCGTGATGCAGTTGATGGCAATTGTGGTTCCTTCTTTCCAGAAGATGCAGCGTGAAGGAGAGAGCGGACGCAGAAAGATTAATCAGATGACACGCTACCTGACTGTTGCGATTCTGGTTGTTCAGGGCTTTGCTTATCTTACGAACCTTGAAATGCAGATGATGCAGATAGGGGCTTCGCTTCCTTCGGGATTGTGGTTTCGGATTTCATCCATCATCATCATGGCGGCCGGTAGTATGTTTGTCCTTTGGTTAGGGGAGCGTATTACGGATAAAGGAATCGGAAACGGAATCTCGTTTATCATCATGATTGGTATTATTAACCGTTTGCCCCGTTCGATCGTCGAAGAATTTACTTCACGTATGAATGAACAGGCGGGAGGTTTAGTCATGTTCCTTCTTGAAATGTTATTCCTGTTATTGGTAATTGCAGGCGCTATTTTGCTGGTGCAGGGTACACGTAAAGTACCTGTACAATATGCGAAACGTATCGTTGGAAACAAACAATATGGTGGTGCACGCCAGTATATACCGTTAAAAGTGAATGCGGCAAATGTAATGCCTATTATCTTTGCGCAGGCAATCATGTTTATACCGATTACAGTGATCGGGATGTTTAAAGGAGGAGAAGTAGGCCCATTCTGGCAGGCATTTATGAATAATACCGGTTTCTGGTATAATTTTGTATTTGCTGTTATGATTATTGCGTTCACCTATTTCTATACGGCTATTACCATCAATCCGACTCAAATGGCCGATGATCTAAAGCGGAATAATGGCTTTATACCGGGTGTTAAACCGGGTAAGGCTACGAAAGATTATTTAGACGGCATTATGGACCGGATTACATTACCGGGAGCCTTTTTCCTTGCAATTGTAGCGATCCTGCCGGCATTTGCTCAATTAGCGGGAGTCAGTATGGGCTTTTCTCAATTCTTTGGTGGGACATCCCTGCTGATTTTAGTGGGTGTGATACTGGATACTCTGCAACAGGTGGAGAGCCACTTGTTGATGCGTCATTATGACGGATTGCTGAAATCCGGGAGAATAAAAGGACGTGCCGG
>JAIRKN010000178.1 GCA_031260095.1 Tannerella sp.
CTGGTCATAAACGACCTCTCCCTGATAGCATAGGCCGGCGAACGGGAAGGGTTGCAATGTCTTGTAAAAGTGGAATCGACACGCTATTTCAAATGCAGCGGCAAGGAAAAAACAGACACTCGCCTGTACATTACCTCTCTTAAAGCGGATGCAAAATTGCTCAATAATGCCGTCCGTTTTCACCGGTCAATAGAAAATTCCCTGCACTGGGTGCTTGACGTAGCCTTTAATGAAAACAACAGTCGGAAAAGAAACGGATTTGCCGTACAAAATTATTCCATTCTCAACCGCATTGCTTTGAATCTGCTTAAAAACGAAAAAAAACCAAAGTCGGTGTCAGGGGAAAACGATTAATAGCCGGAGGGACAATCAATATCTCAGTAAACTCCTAAAAAATTAGAAGGTCAGCCCTGTCCGCTCCGATAAAACATTTTGTGTTTTATAAGAAAGCCGCTCTTATAAATATTTTTGGATTTTTTTATCTGTCTGTGTGGAATGTTGAAAATTTCATGTATATTTGCAAACTAAATGTTTTGTGAATGGTTTGGAAAAGTAAACAGATAATTGCTCAGATTCTGATTGTGATTTTTGCATTCTATTATGCGAATATCTGCTTCTTTTATCATAGCCATATTATTAATGGCACTACAATTGTCCATTCACATCTCTATAATAAAACCCATACTCAAACAGGTACGCATGGTGAGAGTGAAATCACATTGATTTCCACTCTGTCTGCATTCCATTCACTTCAGGCAGCCGTATGTTTTAGCGGGTTGGGCATCTTTTTCTTATTTCAGACGGTTATCCTGCTTTTTTCTGAGAAAAGAATCATCTCAGATCCTGTTGCCTGCATCTCTTTGCGGGCGCCGCCTTCCTCCATTTAAACGCATTCGCCGGGAACAGGTCGTAGATCTCTTCCTCACTTTGGCGAACACATTCGTTGGAAACAGGGAGCGAACTCCTACTGCCGGCAGACGTAAATTATCCGGTTGTTTTCTTATATGAGAGATTCCAGCGGATTTATCGCCAATCCATGAAGCTGTTATTGACAGCATTTTTACATTTTAATCTTTAAAAAAATCATCTAATGAATAAAATATTCATCCGGACGAGCCTGTGTATCTTACTGGTTTCGTGCAAACAAAATACTCCGATACAGGAACATGCGGAGATTCAATACAAAGGGGATACGATTGTCGTATCCGAAAGTTCACCTGTTCTGAAACAGATCATCACTGAAAAGTCGCGGTTACAGGATTATTCGGCGGAATTTAGAACCGTCGGAACCATTCGGCCCGTTTCGGGCAAATTAGCGGAGATTACACCTCCGTTTGCAGGACGAATCGTAAAATCATTCGTGCAACTGGGGCAGAAGGTAAGCGCCGGATCTCCGGTCTTCGAACTGAGTTCTTCGGCGTTTTTCGAGGCGGCAAAGACTTATTTTGCCGCTCAATCGGCCAGTGAACTGGCTCAAAAAAACTACAACCGCCAAAAAGAATTGGCAGCCCACGGCGTTGCTTCCCGGAAAGACCTGGAACAAGCCCAAAGCGAGGCGCATATTGCCAGTCAGGAACTTGAGCAGGCAAAAGCCACCCTGCACATCTTCAATATAGACACGTCCTCGTTTCAAATGGGACAACCGCTGAAAGTCGTTTCACCCATTTCGGGCGAGGTGGTCAAACACCATATCACCATCGGAAGCTATGCAAAGGAAGATGACGGCCCCTTGGCGGTGATTGCCGACCTGTCGTGTGTCTGGGTTGCCGCGCTTGTGAAGGAAAAATATCTCGGAGCTATCCAACAGGGCGACCGCGTAGAAGTATTCACCGATGCACATCCCGACAAAATCATCCGGGGTACGATTTATTATATCGGGGAGATACTGGACGAGGAAACCCGTTCGCTTGAAGTGATCGTCGAGTGCGATAATAGCGAAAGAGAGTTGAAGCCCGGCATGTTCTGTGAGATTCATTTTCTAAGCGCCCCTGCAAAGGCGATTATCCTGCCGTCGACGGCCATTATGCAGGAGCCGGAGCACGATTATGTTTTGATTGAAGCATCAAAAGGCAGGTATATTCGCCGCAGGGTAGAAACCGAAACTATCCATACGGACGATGTGCGTATTATCAGCGGGATAGTCGAAGGCGAAGAGGTGGTAATCAAGGGTGGGATCTTTCTAAACATGTAGACTTATGGAAAAATTGATGAACACCCTGATTCATCGTCGCTGGTTGATGCTGACGATATTTGTACTGCTGTCGGGTATTGGGACCTACGCTTGGCGGCAACTTGCCATTGACGCTTATCCCGATATTGCCGACGTTTCCGTTGGCGTTGCGACACAAGTGCCCGGACTTGCGGTGGCGGAGATAGAGCAACAGATCACCGTCCCGCTTGAGCGGGAACTCAACGGGATCCCCGGCCTGGAAGTCATGCGGAGCAAAAACTTCTTCGGGATCTCTAAAATCACACTTGTCTTTGAAGATGGAACAGACGACTACTGGGCCAGGCAACGGGTGCTGGAACGGATCAATGACATTGATCTGCCTTTCGACGCCAAGCCCGGACTTGATCCGCCGACTTCGCCCACAGGCGAAATCTACCGGTATGTTGTTACGGGCGACAAAAGCCTGCGGGAACTGACGGAACTTAACCACTGGGTGATCATTCCCCGCCTGCGACAGATCCACGGCATTGCCGACGTATCGAACTTCGGCGGTATCACCACGCAGTTTCAAATAGAAATCAACCCTGACAAATTGGCCAAATATAATCTTTCGCTTGGTGAAATTACCGAATCTATTGAGCGTAATAACTCAAATGCAGGAGGTAGCACGCTTATCCGCGGAGATCTGAGCTACGTGGTGCGCGGAGTAGGACTTGTGCGCGATTTGCAGGACCTTGGTAATATCGTCGTAAAGACCGTTGGCGGAGCGCCCGTTTATATAAAGGATCTGGGTGAACTGAAATATGGCAATCTTGAACGCAAAGGCATCATGGGCTATGTAGATAAAGAATTGGATTATGAGGATGGCGTTCAGGGCATGGTACAGATGTTGCGTTATGAGAATCCCTCAAGGGTACTTGAAAAAATAAATCAGGCGGTCGACGATCTGAATGACAACATCCTGCCGAAAGGCATAAAAATCCATACGTTTTATGACCGTACCGAATTAGTTGATGCTACATTAAACACCATTTCACATACGCTCTCATTTGGGATCCTGTTAGTAATCGGAGTATTGATTATATTCCTCGGAAGTCCGAAGGGGGCGTTACTGGCCACTATTACGATCCCCGTTTCGCTGCTGATCGCCTTCATCCTGATGTGGCTGACGGATATTCCGGCCAATCTGCTTTCTTTGGGAGCCATTGACTTCGGCATTATCGTAGACGGTACGATCGTAATGATGGAAACGATTCTTAAAAAACGGGAGGATGATCCCGACAGACCTTTGGAAAAAACAAGTATTGCCAAACGCGCCGCCGAAGTAGCGAAACCGATCTTCTTTGCGACACTGATCATCATCATTGCCTATCTGCCGTTGTTTGCATTCGACAGGGTTGAGAAAAAACTCTTTACTCCCATGGCCTTTACATTGAGTTTTGCATTGCTGGGCGCACTGGCATCGGCGCTGATCCTGATTCCCGGCCTGGCATTTGCGGTATATAAAAAGCCTCAGAAGGTCTATCATAACCGTTGGCTCAAACGCCTGACGGAAATGTACAAAAGTCAGATAACAAAACTTATCGCCGCTCCCAAAAAGATGATTGCTCCCCTCGTTGCCATTCTGGTTGCGGTCGTCGGACTTTCGATATTCGTCGGGAAAGACTTCCTACCTTCTCTCGACGAAGGAAGTATCTGGCTTCAGGTGCAGCTTCCTCCCGGCATGTCGCTCGAAAAGTCCTCCGAAATGGCCACCACACTCCGGGATCAACTTAAAAACTTCAATGAAGTGACGTATGTGATGACCCAGACGGGGCGTGACGATGAAGGCGTATGTCCGTTCTCATTCTCGCATATCGAGGTAATGATCGGCTTGAAACCATATAAAACATGGAAGAGCGGGCGGAGAAAATCAGATCTGATAGCCGACATGGCCGCCCTGCTCGAAACCATGCCCGGCTATGGCTTCGGTTTTTCGCAACCCATTATTGATATGGTAATGGATCAGATTGCAGGAGCGCACAGTGACCTGGCCTTGAAAATTTACGGCGAAGATATGACCGAAAGCCGCCGTATTGCCGAAGAGGTGAAAACTATTGTCGGAGGAGTACCGGGCGCTGCCGACGTTGGTATCATGGAGGAACCTTTCCTGCCGCAGCTTCAGATTGTGGCCGACCGCGACAAGATTGCCCAATACGGGTTGAACGTGGCCGATGTAGCCGAATTGATTGAAGTCGCCATTGGCGGCAAAGCGGTTTCGCAGGTATTTATCGGCAGCAGGGTCTATGATGTGATTTGCCGTTACAACGATATATCACGCGATACACCCGAAAAAATCGGGGCCTTGATGCTTACTTCGGGGTCGGGCGCGATGATCCCCCTCTCGACCGTAGCGCAGATCAAGACGACAACGGGAGCCAGTATGATCTCCCGTGAAATGAACCAGCGTTTTGTGACCGTACGTATGAATCTGCGGGGACGCGACCTAAGCTCATTCGTCAGAGAAGCCGAATCAAGGATAGAAAAGCAGATAAAATACGACCCCTCTCAATTCCGGTTTCACTGGGCCGGACAGTTAGAAAACCAGCGCCGGGCGTTTGGACGTTTGGCCGTAGTGATGCCCATAACGTTGGCAGTGATGTTTCTGCTGCTATTCTTCACTTTCGGAAAATTCCGCCAGGCAGGATTGTTGATCGGGATGTTGCCATTGGCCGTATTCGGCGGTATGCTGGTACTGGTCGTGCGCGGGATGACTCTCAACGTATCGTCGGCAGTGGGATTCATTGCACTCTTCGGAGTCTTCATCCAAAACGGCGTTTTAATGATTTCACATATCAACAACCTGCGTAAACAGGGTACGGAGTTGAAAGAAGCCGTTATATCCGGAGCGTCCCACCGTCTGCGTCCTGTGATGATGACCGCTACGGTGGCGATCCTGGGATTACTTCCTGCTTCGATTTCCACCGGCATCGGCTCCGATGTGCAGCGTCCGTTGGCAACCGTTATTGTTTACGGGCTATTATGCGGAACGATTTTCACACTCTATGTGCTACCTGCGTTTTATTATGTACTGGAAAAAAGAAACCTGAATAAATGATGACTTGTATGAGATCTATAAAATATATTTTGACATTATCTTTCTGTGCTGTGAGCTTTATGGCCCATACACAAAAGACACAAATATTGACGTTTGAAGAGTATCTGAAGAATGTCAGGAATTTCAATATTGACTATTTAGCGGAAAAGTACAACGTAGACATTGCCGACGCTTATGTAAAAGCCGCCAAAGTATTCCCCGATCCCGAATTGTCGGTAAGTTATGCCAACAATCAAAACTGGGACGTGCGAATGGGATATGGCGTAGAGGCCGAATTAAGTTATACGCTGGAACTGGGACGTAAGCGCAAAGCACGGGTACGGATCGCGCAAAGTGAAAAAGAAATGACCGCCGCCCTGCTGGAGGATTATTTCCGCAACTTACGGGCCGATGCAACCCTTGCCTATTTAGCGGCACTGAAACAGAAACGACTGTACGAAATACAAAAGGAATCATATCAACAGATGTTCTTATTAGCGCAGGCCGATAGCATACGTCTTCACCTGGGCGCTATTATGGAAGTAGATGCACGACAATCGAAACTGGAAGCCGCGGCTATGCTGAACGAACTACATGCGGGCGAAGGAGAGTTACAGGAAATCCTGGTTCAACTGTTATTATTCCAGGGTGATAAAAACATGGAATTACCCGATTCGATTACAGGCAGATTAAAATACCTGAAACGTACATTCGATCTGCCGCTACTGGTGACAACGGCACAGAATAATCGCGCCGACTTGCAGGCCGCACTGAAATCCGGAGAAGTATCGCAAAACAACCTGCGACTGACCAAAGCCAACCGGGCCATTGACCTGGGCCTCAATCTTGGAGGCGGCTATTCCTCAATCGTACGGAATGAGATCGCGCCTGCTCCGGAATTTTGGGGCGTCACTGCCGGAGTCAGTATCCCTTTGAGGTTTTCAAATGCAAACAAGGGCGCTTTGCGGGCTGCTCAATTGAGTGTCGCACAAAGTGAAAAACAATATGAAGCCATTGAGTTACAAATCTGCTCGGAAATCGTGCAGGCTTACAACAAATACATCATCACATGCCGCAGGGTAGAGCATTTCGATACCGGGCTTCTGCAGGAAGCGGAAGCGATTTTCCAAAAAAAGGTATACAGCTACGAGCGGGGTGAAACCAGTATACTCGAAGCGCTCAATGCCCAACGCACCTATAACGATATACAGGTAAGTTATAATGAAACACTTTACGAATGTGCCGCCGCTTTGGTCGAGTTGGAACGGGCATGTGGAATATGGGATATTGAAATAGATTAAGTCATTCCCCGGATACGG
>JAIRKN010000282.1 GCA_031260095.1 Tannerella sp.
ATTGATGTGGAAGAAAGTATTAGCCGGATTATTTCGTCAAAACAGGGAGACAGAAGTATTATTATCCTGTTAAATGCTATAAATCAATTAAATATGGAATGTGAAATATTGTTAAATGTCGCGTAAAATAAGGCTGATTATCAATTAGATACAAAATACTTCCATTGGATTTCCTTTATAGGGAAAGGGTGGGAAACTTGAATTATTAATCAGGAATAACCATCTTATGGTCATCATGGGGTAAACGACGAAACACGATTGAAACACTTGGGTACATCATTTGGGATAGTGATAGCGTAATGCCAAAACATCAACCGCCTTATCTGATTCCCGAACGATATAAACCATACGGTGTTCCCCATTAATCCGCCGCGACCATTTACCGGCAAGATCGTATTTCAACTGTTCCGGCTTGCCGGTACCGATACAGGGATGCTGTTTTAATTCTTCAAACAAAGTAAAAATCTTTTTAAGCAATGCCTTATTTCCCGATTTTATATGGGCTTCAAGATCAATTTCAGCTTCAGGCGCCAGTATTAGCCGATAGGTCATAATCCCATTTTTTCTTTGAGTTCATCAAGGGAATATTCTCTGCCTTTGCCTTCTTTCAGGTGGTTTTCCGCATTGCGAAGGCGTTCCGTCATCGCAGGCGAACGCATGATATATTCCGTTTCCTTTATTGCGTTGTATTCGTCCAAAGAAATAATGACAACCCCCTTATTTTTGGAACGGTTTACTATCAACGGTTCGCAGTCGCTTATCACCCCGTCGAGATAAGTTTTCATATGGTTCCGTAAATCGGTATAACTTGCTATTTTCATATTCAATCAGTTATTTTTCAGCAAAAATAAGTACTTTTTTCGGTATGTACAATTTTTTTCCCTCATTTTTTCACACCAACGACCCCATTTTTGTTTTTTTCTTCATTTCTTTGCACGAAAATGATTGACTTACAGAATAATATAAATTCATTTTCTGAAAATGTTTGAATTTTTCAAAGAATGGCAGGAATAAAAGGCAAAAGCGGAGCAAGAAAGGGACAGAGAAAGGGAACCACCAACAATCCCTACGGAAAGCCGAAAGGAACAAAGAATAAAATCCCGACTTCCGTCAAATCCGACATAGTCGTTGGCGTTTCAGAAAATATGGTCGAATACTGGAACAGGCTGAAAAAACTGGACGACGAAAACTACATCCGGGCAATGACAAACCTGATAAGATTAATCGTCCCACGTCCGCTCAACGAAGAAGAAACACAATCGCATCTGCTGAAAAGCGAAATAATCAAAAGAATGATGGGCGAAAAATAAAATGATTCATTCAGGCAAAATCGTATCGGAAAACACCAGCAGACACCAGTCATTAAACAAGCCATACAACCCCGTTACGGGCGAAGGCTGTTGCGGAGAACGGGTACGCATAGAAATAGAAGATGCGCTTGTCCCCGTATTATATCTGCCCCAAGCAATGCAGGAAATGAAAATATGCCGGGACTTGCAGCAATACGGATCACTGAAAAAACTCTTCCGGGCAAAAGGAGTAAAACCGGACGGAGAACTGGTGATTGACTTCTGGATGGAATTTTGCGAACAGAGATATAAATATGACTTTGAATACTTCGCCGTCTCATGTATCACCATCCGCGATAAAATCTCGTCCGAAGACATCCCCTTCCGCCTGAACCGGGGACAGCGCAAACTGCTGGCAACCATGGAGCAAATGCGCACGGACAACCTCATAGCCGTCAGGTTAATGTCTATAAGATTTTCATAATTAGTGACATCGCCCATAATCTGTTACGGAAAAAAATCGTATAAATAATGGGGGTATCTCAAGAGAAGGTATAGATCTGTATGTTGAAACCATTCGGGACAATATTGAGTCGTCCTCACTTACATGAACAGGCGGTAATGTCGGGGTTCTGTCAAAGGAACTCGAAATTAAATCCGGAATTATTTTTTGAATTGCTGTTTTACACGGTTTCCCGGACAGAAAACAGCAATTTGTCCTTTATGTGCTCGTATTTGGAAAACCGTTATGGGATTGGGATAAGCAAGCAGTCTTTGGATGAACGGTTTAATGAACAATGCGTATCTTTTCTAAAATCCGTATTGTGCGAAATATTACAGAGCAAACTGTCAAACGTTTACAGCACGGAACTGTTCTCCGGCTTTCATGAGGTAAGGATAAAGGATTCGACAAAATTTAATGTACCGGAGACGCTGCTCGCCGCTTATAGAGGCTGTGGTGGTAATTCAGATACCTCAAAAGCCGGAATCTCTATTCAATACGAATATGATCTGAAAAGCGGTCGCATAGTGGATTTGACACTTACTCCTGCTGTAAGAAACGACCAAAAAGATGCGCTGGAAACAGTCGGTAACGTCTCTGCATCGGATTTGCTGATTCGTGATATGGGTTATTTTTCAACCGCCGTTTTAGAAACTCTTTCCAAAAAGGGTGCCTTTTTCCTGTTCCGCTTGCCTTCTTCCGTTTCTGTTTATAACGATCAAAAAGAACGTTTTTCTTTTAACAAACTCTACAGGCAAATGCAGCAAAGCAGTATTAATGAAATGGTATTGTCGGTATTTGTGGGAGAAGGAAGAAAAATACCGGTACGGCTGGCCGTGCGACTGGTTCCCGATGAAATCTATGAACAGAGGCTACGGGAGAAGGAAAAAGAGAA
>JAIRKN010000025.1 GCA_031260095.1 Tannerella sp.
ATTGCAGGTCCACATATCAACAATGTGCTTGTGGAGGTCGCACTGGACGTCTTTGGTAGCCGGGGCGAAACGATCGCTTATTATTTTGCACGAATCCCTACGGTGAAAGAGATGGATAACATCACTACCTGGGCGGATATTGGCGTGATATTCCTGCTGTTCGCCCTGGGGCTGGAATTTAGTTTCAAGAAATTATTAAAAGTAGGAGGAACAGCCTCTATTGCAACATTTATAAACATGGGATCTATGATTGTAATAGGGTATGGCGTGGGTAAACTGCTGGGGTGGAAAGATATGGACAGTCTTTTCTTAGGCGGAATGTTGTCGATGTCGTCTACGACGATTATCATAAAGGCTTTTAATGATATGTATCTTCAAAAGACGAAGTTCGCGAATATTGTCTTTGGAATGTTGATTGTCGAAGACCTGGCCGCCATTCTGATGATGGTATTGTTATCAACCGTAGCAGTCAGCCGGCATGTCGAGGGGACGGAACTGGTAAACAGTTTGCTGAAATTGTTATTCTTCATATTCATCTGGTTCATCGTTGGCATTTACCTGATACCCTCCCTGTTAAGAAGGCTCAAAAAACACCTGAATGACGAAACCCTGTTAATCATATCGGCCGGCCTTTGTCTTGGTATGGTATTATTCGCGTCTTCTTTAGGATTTTCTGCCGCACTGGGAGCTTTCATCATGGGATCTATTCTTGCCGAAACTATTGAATCCAGGCATATAGAGCATCTGATCGAACCGTTAAAAAACTTTTTCGGAGCCGTGTTCTTTGTTTCTGTCGGAATGATGATGGACCTGATGGTGGTATGGGAGTACGGAAGTACGGTATTGTTACTGACGGCGGTCGTGCTGACCGGACGGGTTATCTTTGCCACGTTGGGCGTCCTTGCATCCGGGCAGGGGCTTGAGGTAGCCGTACAGTCGGGATTCAGCCTTGCCCAGATCGGAGAATTTTCATTTATCATCGCCACCCTGGGGATGAGCCTGGGCGTCATCAGTGACGTTCTTTACCCCATTATCGTCGCCGTATCCGTCATTACTACCTTTACCACACCTTACTTTATAAAAATGTCGCCGGCCATATCCGGTTACATAGAAAAACATATCCCTGCACAATGGAACAAACTGGTAAGCGGCTATGCGTCCTCGGATGTAATTGTTGTAAATAAACAGAATGACTGGAACAAACTGCTGAAAAATATACTGATGCAGGTTGGAATGTATCTTACACTCTCCCTTGCGATCCTCTTTATCTGTAAGATATATATGATTCCGTTCATTAGGAACAGTATTCCGGGAATGTGGGGATCCGTTGTATCGGCGATTATTACGTTGTCCCTCATGTCTCCTTTTCTGAGGGCCATGATCATGAAGAAAAACAAATCACAGGAATTTAGAAATCTGTGGAATGACAGTCATTTCAACCGGGCGGCGCTCGTTTCATTAATTGTCCTGCGAATCGTAATCGCCATTGCGCTTATATCTATCGTCCTCTTTCCGCTATTTTCTACGGCAAGGGCGCTACTGTTTATCGTTTCCCTCGCTGCGACCATAGGAATGATCTTATCACAGGAACTGAAAAAGCACTCCCGGAAAATCGAAGCGCATTTCCTGAAAAACCTGGGGCAGAAACAAATCTACGAAGAAAAAAAGGCCGCCATTCCCACAACGGTTGCCAGGGATATGAAAGCTAAGGAGATTCATATCGAAGAATTTGATATACTCCCGGATTCGCCGATCATAGGGAAAACTTTGCTGGAACTTGAGTTTAAACAAAAAACCGGGGTTTCTGTCATTACGATCCTGAGAGGAAACCGTAAGATAAATATTCCCGGTGCTAATGAATATATCTATCCTTATGACAGGATTGTTGTTTCAGGATGCGACAAAGAATTGCAAAAACTAATCACGTTCATTGAAAACAGAAAGGCGACTGAAAGCTATGAAGACCCGCCGCTGTATCATATCAGCCTGTCGCAATATGAGATTGAAAACAACTCTCCGCTAATCGGGAAATCTATTAAAGAGCTTAAACTTCGCGAGAAAACGGAAACCCTTATTATCGCCATAGAACGTGATGACGAATCTATTATCAACTTCTCTTCGGACTTTGTCTTTCATGAAAACGACACCCTGTTACTGGCAGGCGAACAGGAGAAACTGGACAGGTTTGATGAGAACATCCGGTAAGATTACGCCGGTTATTTATTTCTTTTTATCAGATCATAAGCCACACGTGCGGTCTGTTCCATGATTAATTCTTCTCCGGCCACTTTCCTGTCGCGCATCAGAATCCGTCCGTCACAAATGACCGTATCCACACAACTGCCGTTTGCCGCAAAAACAAGATTGGATACAAAATTGAAATTGGGGGTAAATACCGGCAAATTCAGGTCTATTAGACATAGATCCGCCAGGTATCCTACGGCAATCCGTCCCGTTTTCAATCCCGTAATACCGGCTCCGGCGTTTGTGGCGGCATATAGCATTTCGTCACAAGGCAACACCTCAGGATCGTTCCTCCAGACCTTGCCAAGCAGCGAAGCCAACTTCATCGCTTCGATCATATCCAGGTTGTTCGATGAAGAACAGCCGTCGGTGCCGAGAGCAACGGTAATGCCGGCCTTTTTCATTTCCTGGTACCTGAACTGATAACCGGAAGCCAGTTTCATGTTTGAAGCCGGGTTATGCACTACTTTCACCCCATGATCCGCAAGCATCACGATTTCTTCCTCATCGACATACAAGGCATGTGCCAATACCAGATTCGGAGATAAAACGCCCAACCGGTAAAGATAACGCACCGGCGTTGTCCCGAAACGCTCTACGCTCTGCCGCGTTTCTGCCGCTGTCTCCGCCAGATGCAAGTGTATCAGAAGTTCTCTGTCTTTTGCGAAATCACAGGACCATTGCAGCAGTTCTCCCGAAACCGTGTAGATGGCATGTGGGCCTAAGGCACAGTTGATCCGGTTACTATATAGGGGAGGCGTTTCAAAACGGCGACGGATATTTTGCTTACTGCGCTCTGCCAGTTCCGGTCGGAAATGGTCAAAACAGACTTCCGACAAAACGGCGCGCAAGCCCATTTCTTCTACCGCCTGCACCGTAGCATCCAACTTATGATACATGTCAAAAAAGGTAGTCGTTCCGCTATGTAACATTTCGACACAGGCCAGTTTCGCCCCCCAGTACACATCTTCGTCCGTCAGTTTCGCTTCATTCGGCCAGATTTTTTCCTCCAGCCACGGCATCAAAGGCATATCGTCCCCGAAACCGCGGAATAAAGTCATCGCCGCATGTGTGTGCATATTCATCAATCCGGGAATAACCGCTTTACGCCGGCCGTCTATCACCGTATCCGCTCGAAAATGATCTGAGGAACTCGTTGCCGGCGCAATAGATTTTATACTGTTGCCCTCAATGTAAATATCAGTCGCCTGCCCGTTTAATTCAACGGATTTTAAAAGTATACTCATAATATTTCTATCAGGAGAAAGAACGATAAAACTCCGCGACGGCCTCGATACCGGTGTAAAACATATCTACTCCAAAGCTTTCATTGGGGGAGTGGATCGCATTGCGTTCCAGGCCAAATCCCATCAATACGCTTTTTATACCAAGCACTTTCTCAAAGGTTGGGATAACAGGGATGCTTCCACCCCGGCGTATGGCTAAGGGCGGCTTTCCAAACGCGACGGTAAAGCCCTTTTCCGCCGCTTTGTAGGCAGGAAGATCTACGGGACATATATATGGCTGTCCGCCATGACTGTGCGTAATCTTCACTCTTACATAACGAGGCGCTACACGGTGGATATAGTTCGTAAACAACGCCGATATCTTTTCCGAATCCTGATGCGGTACCAGGCGGCACGATAGCTTTGCATACGCTTTTGACGGAAGCACCGTCTTTGCACCCTCGCCCGTATATCCGCCCCAGATGCCGCATACATCAAACGACGGACGACAACTGTTACGTTCCAATGTGGAATATCCTTTTTCTCCGAACAGTTCTTTTACATCAATCGCCTCTTTATATTTTTCTTCGTCGAAAGGCGCTTTTGCCAGCATTTCTTTTTCTCCGGCAGATAGTTCTTCCACGTCGTCGTAAAAATGAGGAATCGTGATCCGTCCGTCCGCATCCGTAATATCCGTAATCATCTTGCACAGTACATGAATGGGATTGGCTACGGCGCCACCGAAATGGCCGGAATGAAGGTCACGATTCGGTCCGGTCACTTCTATCTCCCAATACGATAATCCCCGAAGTCCTGTAGTGAGTGAAGGGGTCTCCTCTCCTATCATACTGGTATCGGAAACAAGAATGGTATCGGCCTTCAATAAGTCTTTATGGGTTTCACAAAAAGCTTCCAGACCGGAAGAACCGATTTCTTCCTCGCCTTCCAGTATAAATTTCACATTGCAATGGAGAATACCCGTTTGCAAAGCTGTTTCAAATCCTTTTGCCTGAATCATTGCCTGACCTTTATCATCATCAGCGCCACGCGCATAAATACGTCCGTCACGGATTTGCGGTTCGAAAGGATCACTTTTCCATAAATCTACCGGATCGGGAGGCATCACGTCGTAATGTCCGTAGACAAGTACCGTTTTAGCTTCCGGCGATAGAAGGCGCTCTCCGTAAACAACCGGATTTCCCCCGGTGGGCATTACTTCCGCACGGGTCATGCCCGTCGACAGGAGGATCGCTTTCCACCGTTCCGCACAAGCTATCATATCGGGTTTGTTTTCCTGTCTGGAACTGACCGACGGTATCCTGATAAGAGAAAATAACTCTTCGATAAATCGTTCTCGATTTTCCTGTATATATGTTTTTACTTCCATATGTCAATGTTTTAAATATTTATCAAACCATGCAAAGAACTCGCGTTGCCAGACTATCGCGTTTTGCGGACTTAAGACCCAGTGATTCTCCGTTGGGAAAATCAATAATTTGCTCTCAATGCCCAACATCTGTGCCGTATTATAAGCCGCCATTCCCTGGGAATATGGGACACGGAAATCCCGTTCGCCGTGAATAACCATAATCGGCGTATCCCAGTTCTTTACCAATAAATGAGGGGAGTGGGCATACGAATTTTGCGCTATTTTATTTTCTTTATCCCATGGAGCGCCACCGGTTTCCCATTCTTCAAAAAACATTTCTTCGGTCGTCGAATACATAAATTCCATGTCAAATATGCCGCAATGAGCCAGAAATGCCTTGAAACGTCCTTTGTGTGTGCCGGCAAGACGGAACACGGAGTATCCGCCATAACTTGCACCCATAGCGCCCATGCGGGATTCATCTATCCAAGGCTCTCTACGGATCGCATCTGCGGCCGACAACAAGTCCTGTTCGTCCTGCCGGCCATGATTTTTAGAAATAGCATCCTTCCATTCCTCTCCCGACCCGGAAGTGCCGCGACGTGCAGGGATGATTACGACATATCCCTGTGATGCCATTAACATATAGTTCCAGCGATAACTGAACGAAGGACTTAATGCTCCCTGCGGCCCCCCCGTACACATCATCAGGAGCGGATATTTCTTTGTTTTATCAAAACCGGGAGGATATACTACCCATGTGACCATTTGTTTCTGATCCGTAGTCGTGATGAAACGTTTTTCAAATGTCGGCTTGTCGAGTTTATCCAGCAATTCTTTGTTTACGAACGAGAGTTCTTTGCCTTTTCCATTAGCAGGGTCGACGCTGTAAATTTCCGCCGGACTGACAGGAGTGCTGCGGATTGCGATCAGCCTGTCGCCGGCGATCCGTACGTCCTGATAGTGGTGATCACCCTCCGTCAAACGTGTAATCGAACCGCTGGCCATATCTAATTTATAAATCTGGCAGGCTTCCCGGTAAGGCGCCGTAAAATAAACGGCGCTTCCGTCTGCCGTCCATTGCAACGAACCGGGACTTGCATCGAGCGATTCCGATACGTCCTTCATCGTCCCCCCGTCAGGCAACCGGTTCATTACCATGATTCGTTCCTTATCCGCCTCAAATCCGGCGCGTTTCATGCTGAGCCATAACAACGTCTTTCCATTCGGAGAAAACTGCGGGCATTTATCATATCCCGGCATGTCGGGCGTAAGCAATCCGGTCTGCTTAGTATCCGTATCAAAGGCGTAAAGATTTGAATTGGTCTGAAAGGCATACTCTTTTCCGGTCAGTTTCTTACAGGTGTAAACAATCGTTTTCCCGTCGGGACTCCATGCGATTTCTTCCGTTCCTCCGAAAGGTTTCATCGGTGAATCCCAAGGCTCCCCCGGCATAATATCTTCTACGGCCGTTACCTTCCCCGATATTATATTGCCCACGTATATGTGATTGTAGTTTCCGTCTTTCCACGCATCCCAGTGACGATACATCAGATCATTATAAATATATGCGTTGGCCTTGTCAAGGTCTTCATATATTTCCGCCCCGGTATATTTTTCCACTTTTGTCGGGATAACAAACAGAATCTTATCTTCTGCCGGAGCATAAATGTATCCGTCGATGGACTGCTTTATATCCGATACCTGCACCTCCGTTCCATGATCGGGGTCTATATTCCAAAGCTTACCCCGGCGCAGGAAAGCAATCGCCTTTCCCGAAGGTAACCACGAGAGCGAACTTTCCCGTTCGGAGGTTTTGGTCAACTGCTTTTTATTACCGCCATCTACATCCATCAGATAAATATCGGAGTTACTTTTATTCTCCCCGATACTGTAATACGTAACCGTGTAAGCCACCCGTTTACCGTCCGGCGATACACATACGTTCCCAACCCGTCCGAATGTCCATAAGACTTCCGGGCTTATCTGTCTGTTCTCAATTTTCACATCCGACTTTCCGATATACAAATCCTGCGAAGGTGTTTTCCGGTCATCGCCTCCATTCTGTTCCATACTATTACACGCTACGAATGTTGCCATAGAAATTACTGCAAATATTTTTTTCATTATACCGAAGTTTTTAAGTGTTTTTTTAAATCATCCGTGCGCAAATATATAAAAAATCCGGGTTGATCTGTGCCTGTATGAATTTTTTTATCACCGGTTATGTAATATTTTTTGCCGTTTCACGTTTTTTTTAGTGTAATTCCCCGTCGGGAAATACGGAATAATCAAAATTTAAAATGACAAATCATAAAATAATACTCGCCTCTAATTCGCCTCGCCGGAAAGAGCTACTGAAAGGATTGGATATTGATTTTGAAGTTCGTGTGATTTTCGATATAGACGAATCATACCCGGAAGATACGGCAACTGTTGACATTCCATGTTTCATTGCCCGCAAAAAAGCGGAAGCTTACCGCAAATCTATCTCGCCCGGCGAACTGATTATTACGGCCGACACAGTAGTAGTACTCGACGACCGGATCATTGAAAAACCCGCAGACAGGAAAGACGCTATACAGATGATAAAACGTCTGTCGGGCCGCAAACATCAGGTGATTACAGCGGTAGTCCTGATGACGGCAGAAAAACGGAAAGAATTTTCCGTTACATCCACCGTTGATTTTGCCCCATTAACAGACGACGAAATCGTATATTATGTAGATCATTACCACCCTTTCGACAAAGCCGGCGCTTACGGCATACAGGAATGGATTGGTTATATCGGAGTCCGCGGAATAGAAGGCTCATTCTACAATGTAATGGGATTGCCCGTCCAAAGACTCTATCAGGAATTAAAGAAATTCTGACTAACGTTAGTGTGTTTTTGTACAACTAACCACTAATTACTATTTTCCATCCCGTACACGTCATCCCCACTTCGTTACAAATTCCCAAACCATTCAACGATAAGACATTCAGCAAGTATAAACAGCGGAAATTACGCAAAGCGTTTTGTCGGCGGCCGGCCATAGAACCCGTTATCGGGCATGTCAAATCGGACCACCGTTTAAGCCGTAATTTCTACAAAGGCCTCTTTGGCGACGAGATCAATGTGCTCTTAGCCGCCGCTGCCTTCAACTTCAGGAAGAAAATGAACAGTTGGAAGGAGTTGCTGTCTTT